>CAHJXF010000021.1 GCA_903644065.1 Betaproteobacteria bacterium | reverse complement strand
CGGCGCGCCGGGCCGCTGCCGCTGCCGCTGCCGCTGCCGCTGCCGCTGCCGCTGCCGCTGCCGCTGCGACAGTGGACTGCACGACCGTTCGAACGTTCACGTCGCCAGCGCCGCCGCGCCGGCCCGATCGGTCAATGCGACGCGATGCGATCGATGCCGTAACGGCTCAGCAGCGCGGCATGGCGGGGGTCCCCGCGGTGCGGCGTGAACAGGCCGTGGGTCTGCAGGCTGACGAACAGCACGTCGCGCGTCCGCGCCGCGTACTCCAGGCTCTCGAACGCGCCGTCCAGGTCGCCGATGCAGACCTGCGCCATCGCCAGGTTGAAGCGGGAATAGTGCTGGTCGGCGAGCTCGTCGAGCAGCGCCGAGAGCTCATCCCGAGCCCGTTCGATCGCACCGAGCAGTGCCAGCACCCCGACCTGGCAGAAGCGCGGGCTCGGATGCCGCGGCGCCTGGCGGCAAGCGCGGTCGAACAGCGACCGCGCCGGCTCGTAGCGCCCGACCAGCAGGTACGTGATGCCCAGCATGATCGTCGAGAACAGATGTGTCGGATCGAGTTCGAGGACCGCCTCGAACTCGCGGATGGCCAGGTCGTACCGCCGCGCGTACTTGGCGATGGCCGCGTTGCTGGCGCGCAGCCCGAGGTTCAACGGGTCGAGGTCGTGGGCCAGGCGGGCGTGCTGCATCGCCTCGTCGAAACGGCCGTTGAAGACGAGGCCCCAGGCATACGACGAATGCGTGATCGGCGAGTTGGGCGCGAGCCGCAACGCCTCGTGGAACATCGGTTCGGCCTCGCCCCACGCATAGTCGATGCGGTAGGCGACGACCGCGAGCAGCGCACGCGCCTCGCCGTCCAGCGGATCGAGCGCCAGCGCCCGCAGCGCGGCCGCCTTGACCTTGTCGAACGCCGGATAGGTCGGCGCCATGACGAGGGCCGCCAGATTGACGCGCGACGAGCCGAGATGCGAATAGGCCTGTGCGAACGACGGGTCGACGACGACCGCGCGTTCGAGCAATTCGATGGCCTTCTCGTAGCCGCCGACGCTGCGTTGCTGGTTCAGGTAGCGGGCGCGCTCGAACAGGTCGCGCGCCTCGCGACTCGCAGTGCCGGTCGGCCCCAGACCGCTGACCGAGCGTGCGGCTCGTTCGTCAAAGGCGGGGGGTAGCTGCAACGACGACACGGCACCCAGCACCGCATCGGCGATCGCGTCCTGGAAGTCGAAGAGCTCCTCGTCGCGGTCGCTGTCGTGGTCGAAGCGCTGCGACCACACGCGAAAGCCGTCCCGCGTGCGCGACACCTGCGCGATGCAGCGCAGCCGGGAACCGCTGCGCTGCAGGCTGCCCTCGACGACATGCTCGACGCCCAGCAGCTTGCCGACGCCTTTCAGGTCGAGCCCGCCGTCGCGGGCCTTGATCGCCGACAGACGGGCGACGACGCGAATCCCGGGGACCCGGCCGAGCGTGTCGATCAACTGGTCCGCGAGGCCGAGCGATAACGAGTCGTCGTCGGCGTCGCCGCCCAGGTTGGCGAACGGCAGCACCGCCAGCGACGCGGCCGGTCGACTCGCCTGCACGACGATCTTGCGGCGCGTGAACTGCGGCAGGTAGTTGCCGATCGGAATGGCGATCTGGAACGACTCGGCTGCGCCTTCGCCTTCGTAATAGCGATCGAGCTTGTCGCGGATGCGGCCGGCTTCCACCCGGACGATGGGATCGCGGCGCGGGTCGTACCCCGGCAATTCGCGACCGAACACCTCGAGTCCGATGATCACTTCCTTCAACTGGTCGTGGTGCCCCGCCAGCGCGGCGCGTACGACATGGACCAGGAACTGTCGGTGTCGGAGCGAGCGGCGGAAGGTGCTGCTCGAGATGACGCGCTCGAGCGTCACTTCGATCAGCGCGGCCGGGTAGTCGGCCAGCGCGTTGACGCCGCTGTCGCCACGCGCCTGCCAGGGTCGGTTGGCCGGGGCGCGGTGCGGATCGTCCATCACCCGTCGGTCCGTTCGGCCGCCGCTCCGCGCGGGAGCGACGTGCGCCGCATCCCGGTCGTGACGCCGAGCAGCACTCGACGAGCCACGGGGTCCATCGGGGGTCGACGACTACTTGGTCGTCGTCGCGGGGGCGCCGCTCGCGGCGGGCGACCGAGGCCCGATGGTGACCCCGCGCTTGCCCAGTTCGTCGACGATCAGCTTGGCGCCCGGGTTGCCGGCGTCGGCGAGCTGCAGGGTGCCCCGGGCGATGGCCTCCAGCGAGTCGCGCAGCTTCTTGGCGTCGCCCATCGGCTTTTCCTGGGCCGTGAAGGTGGCCTGCATCGCCGAGCGCTCGAGGCGCAGCTGCGTCGCCTGGAACACGAACCACACCAGCATCACGAGGCCGAGGATGAGGATCGGCACGAACGCACTGACCGACGGCGGCACCTCATCGCCGGCGAGCGGACGTGCCGCTGCGAAGGGTTCGCTCATGGCCGGGCTCCTTTACGGGCGTCGGTCGACGGGGTCGACACGGCGGGCGGGGCGTTGACGGTGATGCCCTGACCCGCGAGCAGGTCGGTGAGGGCCTTGTCCTGATTGCGGATCGACAGGTCGGCCAGGCCCTTGATCAGCTCGCGATAGAGCACTTCGGCCTGGACGCTCTGCTGCAGATATTGAGCGCGGGTCGCGAGCTCGGCCTGCGCGGCGCGGTTCTGGCTGAACAGCGTCATCGTGTAGCCGGCGGCCGCGGCCACGAGGATCCCGACGAGGGTCGCGATCATGAATTGCCAACGTGCGAGCACGATGTTCTCCCGGTGATTTCTGGTGCGGCGATGTTACCGAAAACGGCTATGGGGTCGCCGGCAGGATGCGTTCGAAGCGGTGGGCGCTCGCCGCTGTCGGGTTCCCGCAGCGACAGGGCGGCCGGAGTGTTCTCCGGCCGCCTACCGCTCCCCCCTGCACCCCCTGTCAAAACGTCGCCTGGATCCGCCCAGCCGAGTCGGACCGATTCAGTACAGCGCGACCGTGTCCACCGGGCTCGTGCCCGTCCGGCGGCGCCGGATGAACAGCAGCGGCACGCCCAGGCCGAGCAGCAGCAACGAATCGGGTTCCGGAACGCCGTTGACCGGCGGCATCACCTGGCCGGTGACGGTGCCGCGGATCGTCAGCGTGATGTCGTCGATCGCCGCGCTGTAGCCGCTGGCGTTGTGACCCACGCCGTGCAGCGTGATGGTGTCCATGAAGCTGCCCACCGAAGTCGAGTCGAACGACAGCGTCAACGGTCCGGTGTTCTGGCCGGCCATCAGGTCGAGGAAGCTCGCGAAGCCTCCCTCGCCGAAGTCGGCCGCATCCAGGAACTGGAAGTTGCCGTCGAGCAGGTCGGCCGGTCCGCTCGCGCTGTTGCCGGCCAGCAGCGTCGTGCTGCGCGTGCCCGACCCCTGCGTCACCGTGCCGTAGTCAAGCACGTAGGTCGAGCCGCTCTGCGAGAACACGCCGGCACCGGCGCCGTAGCTGAAGACGTCCGCCGCATAGTTGTTGACCTGACCCGACAGGCTGACGCCGAGGTTGGCGAGCGCCGCGTCGGACAGGTCCCCGTCGTGGCTGGCCGCGCTGAAGGTGGCCGAGCCGCCGTAGACGCCGGCCGTGGCCGTGTCGAGCCCGACCTTCAACGCACCGGAGCTGGTCTGCTGCGCAGCGAGTCCGGCGCCGAGGTTGCCGGTCGCCGTGAAGGGGCCGGTGGCACCGACCGCCGAGGCGATGAGCGTGTCGTTCAGCGCCGTGGTGGACGCCGCATTGGTCACCGACACGTTTTGCTGAGTCACCGCATCGCCGACGTGCACGATGCCGAAGGCGACCGCTGCCGTGTTGAGCGCGGCGACCGCCGGCGTGTACACCTTGCCGTTCAACGTCACGCTGCCGCTGCCGACCGACACGTCGGCCGCCCCGGTGGTGCCGGCGCCGGTCGACACGTAGTCGAGCGCCTGCGATCCGCTGAAGGTACCGGCCGTCGCGGTGTTGAGCATCACGCCGATCGCACCGGAGCTGCCGCCCGCGGCGAGGTTGACGATGCCGCCGCTCGACGTGAAGCCCGACGACGTGGCGCCGCGAGTGACCGTCAGGCCTTCGGTGTAGAGGTCGGGCGAGCTGTTGGTGATGGTCAGCGCGGTGGTCGGCGAAGCGGAGCCGACCCGCCCTGCGACGGTCACCGTGCTCGGCGTGGCGGCCGGGTTGGCGAGGCGATACACGGCGCCGGTCACCGCGACGTTCTGCGATCCGATGCTCATCTGGCAGTTCGGCGCGCAGTTGCCGATATTGCTGGCGTCGGACACGAACGAGACCGTCGCGCTGCCGTTCTTGTTGCCGGCCGTCGACGTATCGAATGCCACTGCGAGGCTGGTGGCGTTGGTCGCCCCCGGGTTCAGCAGGTTGAAGCTGCCGCTGGCCACGATCGGCGCAGTGCCGGCGATGCTGGCGTTGAGTGCCGCCTGCGGGTTGCCGGTCGCCTGGTTGGTGACGCTGACCAGGCCGGTCGGCGATGTCGATCCGATGCGGACGTTGCCGAGCGCGATCGGGGCGTTGTCGATGACCGGGTTGGCCTGATCGACGACGTTGGCCGTGCCGGTGATCGTGCCCGCGACGCCGTAACCCGCCGAGCCCACCGCCAGCGTGCCGAGGCCGTTGCTGACGCCGCCCACCGCGCCGGCGCTGACGAAGTTGACCGCGATGCTCGCGTTGACGGTGCCCGCCGAGCTGGTGTTGACGCCGACGGCGAGCGCGCTGCTGCTGGCGCCGGCGGCGAGGCCGGCGACGCTGCCGGTCCCGGTCAGGCGGTTGGCACCGGTGCCGGTGGCCGCACCGAAGCTCGCGTTGAGGTCCTCGACGAAGCCGGCCGCGCCCGTCGCGTTGTTCTGGATCGTGACGCTCTGGCTGACCACCTGACCGACCTGCACCGTGCCGAAGTTGAACGGGGCCGTGACGATGTTGCCCGACGCGGTCTGGTAGACGTTGCCGCTCACCGCGACGGTCTGCGAGCCGGCGGCGATGGCCGACAGGCCGCTGTGGCCGTTGCTACCGGTCCCGTCGGACTGATAGGCCACGGTCACGTTGCCGGTCTTGGCTCCCGACGTGGACGTGTTGACGCCGACGGCGAGCGCGCTGTTGCTGCTGCCCGCCGCGAGGTTGGTGAACGAGCCGCCGTTGCTGGTCGCGCCGCCGCTCGTGCCGCCGAAACCGGCGTTGAGCGCTTCGCTGAAGTTGCCGGCCGCGGCCGTGTTGGCCACCGTCAGCGCACTGCTGCCGGTACCACCGACGCGCTGGTTGGCGACCGTCACCGGCGACGGCGTCGTCGATCCGAACGCCGTGTTGTACACGTTGCCCGACAACGCGATGGTCTGGCTGCCGACGCCGAGCGTGCCCAGGCCGTTGCTGACGCCATTGACCGTGCCGGCCGTGGCGTAGTCGATCGTCACGCTGCCGCTCTTGGCCCCGGCGGTCGCCGTGCTCAGCGAGGCGCTGAGCGCGCTGCCGTTCGTGCCGCCGGCGATCAGGCCGCCGATGCTGCCGCTGGTCGTCACGCCGCTGGTCGCGCCGAAAGCCGCGTTCAGGTCTTCGCTGAAGGCCCCGGCGGTCTGCGTGTTCCGCACCGTGAAGGTCTGGCTGTCGACTGCGCCGACCCGCACGTTGCCGAAGGTCACCGGCGTCGGCGTCGCCGTCCCGATCGCCGCGTTGTATGCCGCGGCGCCGCTCGCCAGCGCGATGTTGAGCGTCTGCTCCGACAGGTTGTCGAAGTTGTTGGCGACGTGCACCGCCTGTCCGCTCAACGAAGCGAGCGTTCCGGCCGAAGCGACGGTGAACGTGACCCCCAGGCCGCTGTTCGCGCCGACGGCCACAGGACCGTAGTTGGCGGCCGTGACGCCGCTGCCGGACAGGCGGGCGTCGGTGATGTTGCCGCCGTTGACGCCGGTTTCGAGCGCGCCGCGGATCGACGGGCCGGTGGTGCCGGTGTTGGCGATCTGGTAGTTGTAGGTCGTGCCGCCGACGCGGACGTTGCCGATGATCAGCGTCGGCGTGCCGCTCGCGCCGTTGGAGACGCTGGCGCCGGTGATGGCCTGGGCCACGTCGCCGGACGCCAGAATCTGCCCGGTGCCGGTGACGTTGGTGCGCTTGTTGAACGCGTCGCCGGTGCCGAAGTTGGCGTTGTTGTAGTCGCCGGAGACCGTGACGTTCGAGGTGCCGAGCGACAGGTTGGCGTTGTTGATCAGATTGCCGGTCGTGCTGCTCTGGCCCACGATGACGGTGCCGCCGCTGTCGCTGCGGATCGTGCCGGTGCCCGCCGTGGCCTGCTGCAGGTAGAGCGTGCCGCCGTTGCTGGCGAGCAGCGTGCCGGTCGCCTGGTTGGCCAGCGGAGACGACGGGTTGACGTACAGCGTCGTTCCGCCGACGTTGGCCGCGATCGTCCCGGCGTTGCTGAGCTGCAGCGAGTTGACGCCGATCTGTCCCACGCCCTGGATGGTCTGCCCGGCGCCGACCGTCAGCAGGTTGCTGCCGCTGTCGCCGAAGATCCGGCTGTACTGGTCCGACAACGTGACCGTGCCCGTGCCGCTCAACGTGGCGTTCGCGTTGCCCTGCAGTCGCCAGTCCGCGTTGCCACCGACCGTGATCGATCCGTTGTTGGCGATGGCGCCGTTGAGGTACGCGGTGTTGCCCCCGGAGATGACGACGTTGCCGCTATTGGTCAGCGTGCCGTGCGCGCTGCCGTCCAGGACCGCGCCGCCGTTGAAGCCGATGACGCCGGTCCCGGCCGTCGTCAGCAGGCCGCCCTCGACAATGGCACTGTTCGTGATGTTGACCGTCGATCCGGTCAGCGCCGCGATGGTCCCGCCGGCATTGTTGTAATGACCGAACAGGACGTTGACGTTGCCGCCGTTCTCCGCCCGGATCGTTCCGGTGTTGCGCAGTCCGGCGTTGGTCGAGTCGCCGTCGGTCGGGTCGAGCTGCAGGGTTTGTCCCGCCACGTTGGCGGTGATCAGCCCCGCATTGACGATCAAGCCCGTGTTGACGCCGATCTGTCCGATGCCCTGGATGGTGTTGCCGGCCGTGTTGGTGATGACGTTGCCGCCCGTGTCGCCGAACAGCCGCGAGTAGATGTCGGTCAGGGTCAGCATGCCGTTGGTGAGCGTGAGATTGTTCGTGCCCTGGGCGCGCAGGTCGGCGTTGCCGCCGATGGTCAAATTGTTGTCGTTGATGGTGCCGAGCGCGTAGGCGGTCTGGCCCCCGACGACGTTGACGTTGCCGTTGGTCGAGAGGGCGCCGTGGGTCAGGCCGTCGAGCACGGCGCTGCCGCCGAAGTTGATCGACGAGCCGGCCGCCGCGGTCAGCGTGCCGCCCTGGATGATGGCGCCGTTGTTGATGTTGACGGCCGAGTTGCCGGTCGCGGTGATCAGCGCGCCGTTGTTCTGGTAGGTCCCGGCGAGGAACTGCACGGTGCTGGCGTTCTCGGCGCGGATGGTGCCGGTGTTGAGAAAGCCGCCGGTGCCGTCGGTCGGGTCGAGGTTGATGTTGCCGCCGGCGTTGGAAGTGATCAGCCCGTTGTTGACGAATATCGTCTGGTTGACGCCGAGTTGTCCGATGCCCTGGATGGTGTTGCCGGCCGCGTTGGTGATGACGTTGCTGCCCGCGTCGCCGAAGAGACGCGAGTTAGCGTCGCTCAGGGTCAGCGTGCCGTTGTTGGTGAGCGTGAGATTGTTCGTGCCCTGGGCGCGCAGGTCGGCGTTGCCGCCGATGGTCAGGTTGTTGTCGTTGATGGTGCCGAGCGCGTAGGCGGTCTGGCCCCCGACGACGTTGACGTTGCCGTTGGTCGAGAGGGCGCCGTGGGTCAGGCCGTCGAGCACGGCGCTGCCGCCGAAGTTGATCGACGAGCCGGCCGCCGCGGTCAGCGTGCCGCCCTGGATGATGGCGCCGTTGTTGATGTTGACGGCCGAGTTGCCGGTCGCGGTGATCAGCGCGCCGTTGTTCTGGTAGGTCCCGGCGAGGAACTGCACGGTGCTGGCGTTCTCGGCGCGGATGGTGCCGGTGTTGAGAAAGCCGCCGGTGCCGTCGGTCGGGTCGAGGTTGATGTTGCCGCCGGCGTTGGAAGTGATCAGCCCGTTGTTGACGAATATCGTCTGGTTGACGCCGAGTTGTCCGATGCCCTGGATGGTGTTGCCGGCCGCGTTGATGATGACGTTGCTGCCCGCGTCGCCGAACAGCCGCGAGTAGATGTTGGTCAGGGTCAGCGTGCCGTTGGCGAACGTGAGGTCGTTCGTGCCATGGGCGCGCAGGTCGGCGTTGGCGCCGATGGTCAGGTTGTTGTCGTTGATGGTGCCGAGCGCGTAGGCGGTCTGGCCACCGAGCACGTTGACATTGCCGGTCAGCGTGAGCGGGCCGTTGGTCGCGCCGTCCATCGCTGCGCTGGCGTAGAAGTTGACGACACCGGTGCCCGACGTGGAGACCGTTCCTCCCGACACGACCGAGCTGTTGACCACGTTGACCGTCGACCCCGCCAGGGCGGAGATGGTGGCGCCGTTATTGGTGTACGTGCCGGTCAACAACTGCAGCGTCCCGCCGTTCTGCGCGCGCAGCGTGCCGGTGTTGAGGAAGTTGCCGGTGCCGTCGACCGGGTCGAGGTTCAAGCTACCGCCGTCGGCCGCGATGACGCCGGCATTGACGATCTTGGTCTGGTTGATGCCGATGCTGCCCTGACCCTTGACGGTCTGGCCGCTACCGAAGGTCAGCGTGTCGTTGCCGTTGTCCGCGAAGATCCGCGAGTTGCCGTCGGTCAGCGTGATCGTGCCGGTGCCGCCGATGTTCGCGTTGTTGGCACCCTGGACTCGGAAGTCGGCATTACCGCCCACGGTGATCGCGCCGTTGTTGATTAGCGACCCCGCGAAATACGAAGTCTGGCCGCCGCTGGTGTTGATCGTGCCGGCGTTAGTGATCGCGCCGCTGGTGGAGCCGTCGAGGAAGGCGCCGTTCGCGAGGACGACCTGTCCGCCCGACGCCGTCGACAAGGTGCCGCCGCGCAACGTGGCATTGCCGAACGACACCGTCCCGCCGTTGATCGCGTTGATCGTGCCGAGATTGGCGAGCACGCCGCCGTTGAACGTCATGCTGCCGTTGTCGGCGCGGATCACGCTGCCGTTGGTGCCGCCGTTGTTGACCGTGAGCGACGAGCCGCCGGTGACCAGCAACGTGGCGTCGGCGTTCGGTGCCGCCGCGTTGAAGGCCAGCGTGCTGATCGCGTCGTTGCCGACATCGTGCGTGATGGTTTTCATGCCGGTCACGACGATCGTGACATCGCTGTTCGAGTCCGGCAGCCCGAGCGGCGACCAGTTGATCGGGAGCGACCAGTTGCCGCTGATGTCCATCGCCCAGTTGATCGGTGCCGCTTCTGCGCCGATGGAAGCGAGCGCGAGTGCGAGAGCGGTACGCTGGAACGACGAGGATGCGAATGCCATGGAATCTCCGGGAACCTGGATGGAGCACCCGGCGAACCGGGCGCAGCGATATCTCTGGAGAAGGGCATAGCAACGAGCGAACCACCGATTTTCGCGAACCGCGAGTAGTGCGCTCCGAGCGGATACCTGAGTAGCGCGACACGACGGCTGCGCCAGGTGCAGCGGACCCGAAATCGGGTTTTCCGTCCTCCGCGTATCGTCTAGGTAACGGGTTGGTAACGCGCACCTCATTCGGAGCGCTTCCTATGGATTGCTGTAAAGAGATTCGACACACTGCGTCGGGACGGGCGCCTGGCGTCTGTCCGCATTTCACCCCCTTTCTTCAGGATCGCCATGCCAGACGGTGAACGGAACGACTCCAGCCCTGCCGTATTGCGCTTCGGTGACGCCATCGCCGAAGGCCTGCCGTACCCGCTCGGCGCGACGCCCGACGCCGACGGCGTCAACTTCGCGCTGTTCTCGGCGCATGCGACCGGCGTCGAACTCTGCCTGTTCGACGCGGACGGAAGCCACGAGATCGAGCGCATCGCGCTACCCGAGTACACCGACGAGGTCTGGCACGTCTACGTCGCAGGCCTGAAGCCCGGGGCGGTTTACGGCTACCGGGTGTCCGGACCGCACCAGCCCGAGGCCGGCCATCGCTTCAACCCCGCCAAGCTGTTGCTCGACCCGTACGCCAAAGCCCACGTCGGCACACTGCGCTGGTCGGCGGAACTGTTCGGCTACCCGATGGAGCAGGGTGGCGACGACGATGCGGACCTCGTGCTCGATGAACGCGACAGCGCGCCGTTCATGCCGAAGTGCGTCGTCGTCGACTCGACCTTCACGTGGACCGAGCCGGCCCGCCCCCGCGTGCCGTGGGAGCAGGTGATCTTCTACGAGACCCACGTGCGGGGCTTCACGAAGCGTCATCCAGCGGTGCCCGAGGCCTTGCGCGGCACGTTCGCGGGCCTCGCCGACGATGCGGTGGTCGACTACCTCACCACCCTCGGCGTCACGTCGATCGAGCTGCTGCCGATCCACACCTTCGTCAACGACGACAACCTGCTCGACAAGGGGCTGACAAACTACTGGGGCTACAACACGATCGGCTTCTTCTCGGCCGACCCGCGCTACTTCGCGAAGAACACCATCGACGAATTCAAGACGATGGTCGACCGGCTGCACCGCGCCGGACTGGAAGTGATCCTCGACGTGGTCTACAACCACACGGCCGAGGGCAACCAGCGCGGGGCGACGCTGTCGTTCCGCGGGATCGACAACGCGTCGTACTACCGCTTGATGCCCGACGAGCCGCGCTTCTACATCAACGACACCGGTACCGGCAACACGTTGAACCTGTCGCATCCGCGGGTGCTGCAGATGGTCACCGACAGCCTGCGTTACTGGGTCACCGAGATGAAGGTCGACGGCTTTCGTTTCGACCTGGCGACCATCCTCGGTCGAGAGCCGCACGGCTTCGACGAAGGCGGCGGCTTCCTGGACGCGTGCCGCCAGGATCCGATTCTCTCGTCGGTCAAGCTGATCGCCGAGCCGTGGGATTGCGGACCCGGCGGCTACCAGGTCGGCGGCTTCCCGCCCGGTTGGGCCGAATGGAACGACAAGTTCCGCGACACCGTGCGCAGCTACTGGCGTGGCGAGCCGGTGATCTCCGAACTCGCGACCCGCCTGGCCGGCTCCGGAGACAAGTTCAACCATCGGGGTCGTCGCCCGTGGGCGAGCGTCAACTTCGTCACCGCGCACGACGGCTTCACGTTGAACGACCTGGTGTCGTACGACGAGAAGCACAACGAAGCCAACGGCGAGGACAACAAGGACGGCACGTCCGACAACCGCTCGGCCAATCACGGTGTCGAGGGACCGACCGACGATGGCGACATCCGCGCCGTTCGGGAGCGCCAGAAGCGCAACATCTTGGCCACGCTGCTGTTCTCGCAGGGCACGCCGATGATCGTGGCCGGCGACGAATTCGGCCGCACCCAGCACGGCAACAACAACGCCTACTGCCAGGACAGCGAGATCAGCTGGGTCGACTGGGACGGTCGCAGCGACGACGACAAGGCGTTGACGGCCTTCGTCACGCGACTCATCGCGCTGCGGCGTTCGCTTCCGGTCCTGCATCGGCAGCGCTGGCTCGACGGCACCGTCAACGAGAAGCTGCAGGTACGCGACGTGGCTTGGATCAATCCGGCCGGCGGCGACATGACGCAGGAAGCATGGGACGACCCGCAGGCGCGCTGCTTCGGCATGCTGGCCGACGGGCGGGCCCAGGTTTCGGGCATCCCCAAGCTCGCATCCGACGCCACGTTGCTGATCGTCTTCAACGCTTCGCCCGATCTGGTGGGCTTCAAGCTGCCCGACGTCGAGGGCAGCGATCGATGGACCTGCCTGATCGACACGAACGTCCCGGTGCGCGACGCGCTGGGCGAGCTGTCGGCCAACGACGTGTACCAGGTCACGGGCCGGTCGGTGCTGCTGTTCGCGTTGCAGACGCGCGGCGCGACGCAGCGGGTGTACGACGCGCTCGAGAAGGAATTGACCGAGTGACGATGCGCGCGAGCGGCGTCGCTCGCGGTCCTCTCGTCGTGGCGAGGGCCGGTCGGTGAGCGCCGGCGGGTGGGCCAATGCCGTTCGCCAGGGCGGGTTGGCGTTCGTACGCGACTGGCGCTCGGGCGAACTGCGCTTGCTGGTGCTGTCGCTCGTGGTCGCGGTCGCGGCGATGACCAGCGTCGGATTCTTCATCGATCGCCTGCGAGCCGGTCTGGAACGCGACGCAGCCCAGTTGCTCGGTGCCGATCTGGTCGTCACGTCGGACCAGCCGATCGCGCCCGAACGCTTCGCCGAGGCCCGCTCGCTGGGGCTGGTCAGCGCCGAGACGGTCACCTTCCCGAGCATGGCGCTGGCGGCGTCCGGCACGGAGGCGCCGCAAGCCGAGCCGACGACGCAGCTGACGGCGGTGAAGGCGGCGTCCGACGGCTATCCCCTGCGCGGAACGCTCCGCACCGCGGCGGCGCCCGGATCGCCGGACGCGCCGGCCAGTGGCTTGCCGCCCTCCGGTGCGGTGTGGGTGGATGCGGCCTTGTTGCCGGCACTCGGCGTCAAGGTGGGCGACGCGATCACGCTCGGCGACCGGACCTTCCGCATCGATCGCCTGATCACGCTCGAGCCGGATCGCGGCCTTTCGTTCGTCAACCTGTCGCCGCGCGTGTTGATGCGTCTCGACGACCTCGCGTCGACGCACCTGATCCAGGCGGGCAGTCGCGAGACCCACCGCCTGCTCGCCGCCGGATCGCCCGAGCGGGTGGCGAGCTACCGCGAGTCGATCGGCGACAAGCTGCAGCGCGGCCAGCGCCTCGAGACCCTCGAAGCCGGACGCCCGGAGGTGCGCAGCACGCTCGATCGGGCCGAGCGCTTCCTCGCGTTGGTGGCGTTGCTGACGGCCATGCTGGCCGCACTCGCGGTGGCGCTCGCGGCCCGCCGCTTCACCGAGCGGCATCTCGACGCCACGGCGGTGATGCGTTGCCTCGGCGTGACGCAGGATGCGCTGCTGGTCCTGCACCTGACGGAGTTTCTGGTGATCGGCGTATGCGGGTCGTTGCTCGGGGTGGCGGTGGGCTATGCCACTCATTTCGTGTTCATCGCTCTGCTCGCGTCGTTGCTGGATGCCGGTTTGCCCCAGCCGTCGGGCTGGCCGGCGTTGCAGGGGCTGGCCCTCGGCATCGTGTTGTTGGCGGGCTTCGCGCTGCCGCCGGTCGTGCAGCTGCGCCACATCGCACCCGTTCGCGTGCTGCGACGCGACGTGGGTCTGCCGCGGAGCGGCACCCTGATCGGGTACGGACTCGGCCTGATTGCCTTCGCGGCCTTGACCCTGTGGAGCGCCGGCGACGTGAAGGTCGGCGCCATCACGCTCGGCGGCTTCGTCGGCGCGTTCGCACTGTTCACGTTGCTGTCGTTCGCCGCGCTGCGCGCGTTGTCCGGCGCGCGGCACGGTGGCGGCCTCGACGCCTCCTGGCGCTTCGCCCTGGCTTCGATGCAGCGCCGTCCCGTCAACACGGTGGTGCAGACGGTTGCGATCGCCATCGGCCTGATGGCGCTGCTGTTGCTTTCCGTGACCCGCACCGACCTCGTCGCGGCCTGGCGCCGGGCGGTTCCGCTCGACGCGCCCAATCGCTTCGTCATCAACGTGCTGCCCGAGCAGCGGGCCGGGTTCGCCGCGGCGTTGCGCACCGCGCAGTTGAAGGACTTCGATCTGTCGCCCATGGTCCGGGGACGGTTGGTGGCGATCGACGACCAGCCGATCGACGTCAAGAAGTATGCGGACGAGCGGGCCCAACGCCTGGTCGATCGCGAATTCAACTTGTCGTACACCACCGACTTGCCCGAGCACAACACCGTCACGGCCGGGCGATGGTTCACGGCCGACGCGAAAGACGAACTATCGATGGAGGAGGGGATCGCCCGGACGCTCGGCGTGAAGCTCGGCGATCGATTGCGTTTCGACGTGGCCGGCGTGATGGCGGACGGACGGGTCACGAGCATCCGCAAGCTCGACTGGGATTCGATGCACGTCAATTTCTTCGTCATCTTTCCACCGGCCACGCTCGGCACTCTGGCACAGACGTGGATCTCGGCGTTCCATCTGAGCGATGCGCAAGCTCCGCTGACGGCGCGTCTCGTCCAGCGCTTTCCCAACATCACCGTGATCGACACCGGTGCGATCTTCAATCAGGTGCAGTCGATCGTCGACCAGGTGGTGCGCGCCGTCGAATTCCTTTTCGTCTTCACGCTGGTCGCCGGCCTTTTGGTGCTCTACGCCGCACTTCTGTCGTCGCGCGACGAACGGGTGCGCGAGGCGGCGCTTTTGCGGGCGTTGGGCGCGTCGGGACGACAGCTGACGCGAGTGCAGGTCGTCGAGTTCATCGCCATCGGCCTGTTGGCCGGCTTGCTGGCCGCGGCCGGGGCGACCGCGACGGGCTGGGTTCTGGCGACGCGTGCCTTCGACTTCCCCTACGCGTTCGGGGCGATGGCCTGGGTGCTGGGTATCGGCGGCGGCATTGCGCTCGCCTTGCTGGGCGGATGGCTCGGGTTGCGGACGGTATTGAAGGAGCCCCCGTTGCGCTCGCTGCGCGAGGCTTGACCGAGGCACAGCGCTTTCCTACGGGTCGACGTTCACGCCACGGAACCCGCAATCGTCTCCATCAGCTTTTTTCGCGACGCGATCAGGCCATTGGTCTTGAGCTGGTCGAGGCCGGGAATGCGGCCATCGGCCAGCGCCGGGACGTAGCGTTCGAGGACCCGCAGAAAGGGCCGCACGAGATGCGGGTCGAACTGCACCCCGGACAGGTTCAGCATCTCTTCCACGGCCACCCGATGCGGCCACGCGCCCTTGTACGGACGCACGTGCGTGAGTGCGTCGTACACGTCGGCCAGCGCGCAGATGCGCGCCGCCATCGGAATCCGCCGGTCGGCGAGCGACGAGGGATATCCGGCACCGTTCCACCATTCGTGGTGGTGCTTGGCGATCACGGCGGCCATCTGCAGGACGGGATCCTTGGCGCCCTGCAACATGAAAGCGCCGACTTCGGCGTGGGCGCGCATGGCGGTCAACTCGGACGGATCGAGCGGACCGGGCTTCAGCAGGATCATTTCATTGATGCCGATCTTGCCGATGTCGTGCAATCGGGCGGCATGCTCGATTCGCACGCAGTATTCGTTCTCGAGGCCGATCTCGCGGGCGAGCATTCCCGCGAGGTGCCCAACCCGGAAACAGTGCTGCCCCGTCTGGTCATCGAAGAATTCTGCCGCCAGCGCCCAGTTCTCCGCCGTGTCATAGGCAACGCTCCGGATCTCTTTCAGGATGGCATCGGTGCGAAGCTTGGCCAGTTCCTCGTGGATGGCGGCAAGCTCCTCGTGCTTTTCGACCTTCGCCTTGATGGAGTTGGGGCCGTGAATGAGTTCGTGCGGCTGGACATTAACGCCCTCTTGGCGCAACGGCTCAAGCCACTGACGAACGTTTATAAACGGGTCAAATGGTGAGTCGTTTTTTAACGGCGCAACGTTCACTTCAACACCACGATCCGAAAGCTGTCTATAAAATTTAGCGCGCTTGACTTTCGTCGTATATTCAACAAGCTCCTTCGCATATCGCATACCAAGTTTTGATGCGTCACGATCAATCGCATTGCCGAACACCTTCATTAGCGCACGAAGAACATCATCATGATAAAGACGAGACTTCTTTGTGCTCACGTACAAAGCTTGTAGTTTAGCCCGTGATGAAGCATATCCATGCTCGTCTCGACGTGCCCACTCACACAAGGCCGCTGGGATCTGCAGAAGTACCTCTACACGCGGATTAGACATCATCTCTAAACTTTTTTGCGCAGCACCAATGAGTTCTTCGGCCGTCTCATGGTCGAATGTATCAATCAAGTAGGATGCACGATAGTATTCATAAGTCGCCCTTGACAGCGGGTCAAAGTCCACTAACTCAATTAAACTATTTCCGATTGTTAGAAAGTATAGCGCTTGAGCAGCGTCCTGCAATCGATGAGCGCAAAACAATCCATTGCCTGCGCACTGAAACTGAAGCTGCCGCACCACGGCTTTCTCACTTTTTAACGCAAGGACGGGACTGGCAACGGCAATCGCATCCTGATAATGACCCATCTCCTTTAAAGCATGCATAGAGTTCGCCAAGCACGCCGCAATCAATACCGGGTCGTCCAGTTCGTAGGCCAGTTTCAATGCACACTCAAAGTGCGTCAGTGCCTCTCTAAAATCTGCCGCCTCTACCTGATGCACTCCTAAGATATTATGTAGTCGCCTTTGAGAAGATAAATCCTCATCTAGGATAGCGTTTGCAAGAAGCTTTTTCGCAAGGAATCGTCCGACAGAATTTTTTCGGATTTGCCAATAGTAGAAACAGCAATCTATTAAGAAGTCTACACAGCACTTCCGATCATCGTATGTAGTGAACGCCGTAAACACTTGCACCAGCTCACTAACCCTGGGTTCGGCATCAACGTTCTGCTTCAACAGCGACGGTTTCACGGCAATGATCAGGTCTGCAATTAAAGCGGACCTTGTAACCGTTCCCAGCATATGCGGAGAACTACGCAAGCGACTTGAATAAGTTTCATCTAACAACGCCACAAGGTCTTCGAGATGTTGGTCGAGTTTATTCATCGTTGACAATTTTTATAAGCTACGTGGAAAATTTGTCACTCGTAATGACGAAGAGCCATGTGGAAAGTAACATATAAAGTGCAAATACTAGAAGGTTCACTCGAAGAATATTTACTTTCTCTCTTTCTTGGTAGGTCATTTCCTTAACGGGAGTTCTCGTGCTCATTGACTACTCAGGCGCTATCGACTCGATTTTTATGACTCCTGACACAACACTCAGCTTTCAATTAGACGACGTGTTACTTGACGGTGTCGGTGGCGGGTACATGGTAAACGGCCTCTAAGGCAGTGCATTAGTTGTATCCGCAAGTATACGTTGCAACACTTTTGGAGTACTAGATGAATACCAGTTCAACAACTTACGCACGGGAAGAGCAAGACGATGCCGTATCGTTTAGCCATCTTTTACAGTTTGCAGTAGAAATCTCATACGAAAGCGTTGGGGGAGGTTGCTTAGTTAATTGCGTGTGAGAGGGATTGCTCAACCGCCAAGCGGCCTTTCAGTCGCCCAAGAAATCGAGTGTTACATCCAGTCCGCCATAATTGATTAGATAAGTAGCTTGTTCTCGAACCAACGGTTTCGCGTGAAAGCCAATAGATGTTCCGGCAGCCGTCATCATTGCTATGTCGTTGGCTCCGTCACCGATAACCAAGACATTTTGTCTCTTAGTATCTAGTAATTCTATCGTACTTAAGACACATTTCTCTTTAGCAGCAGCATCAAATACTGTCCCACGCAGACTACCAGTTAACTTTGAGTTAAGCACCTTAAGGGTGTTGGCGTAAGCGCTGTCAAGAGATAAGTCCTCTTTTAGGCGGTTCGCAAAATAAGTGAAGCCGCCTGAAAGTAGCAATGTGTACATTCCGGCCTCCTTTGCCTTATCAATTAACGCGTTGGCACCTAAACTTAGGTTGACGCGTTCTTCGTAAACTCGGCGTAGTACGTCGACGTCGAGGCCCTTGAGCAATTGCACCCGGGACCTCAGACTCTCCGCAAAATCAACGGTCGTTCCCTGCATGGCAGCTTCGGTAATGGCCTGGACTTGTTGTTTAACTCCGGCGTAATCCGCCAGCTCGTTGATACACTCGATCGTAATCAGCGTGGAATCCATGTCGATCGCTAGCAAGCGGAAATCTGAGAATCGGCGAGGGACCGCGATAAAAGCATGGTCGACGCGGCAGGCGTCGCACAGCGATTGCACGTCGCTTCGGATTGCGTCCAAATGTGCGATGTCCTCAAAGCGAATGGCGGACTCGTGGAGAACGACCGTCCGCGCCGGATGCACGAGTGTCGTGATGCGGGTCGTAAGATCCGCGTCGATCGGCCCCGAGATAACTAGGTTCACTTGCCGAGAGCGACGAGCGTCGACCGTATTTCGGCAATGCGTCCCGTGAGCGCGGGCGCTCGAACCGTCTGCTTGATGCGGTCCTGCCCCGACAGCTTCAGCGAGCGATCGCGTTGCACGAGCGAGATGATCGTCGCCGGGTCGACCGGGGGGTCCGGGCGAAACTGGAAGGTCACTGCATCCCCGTTCGCATCGATCTTCAAGATGCCCAGCGGGGCAGCGAGCACTCGAAGTCGGTGCGTCTCGAGCAGCGCGACGACCGGCGGGGGAAGACGTCCGAAGCGATCGATCAGCTCTTCCTGGATGTCGGTCAGATCGTCCAGCGTATCGACTGTGGCCATCCGTTTGTAGATCGACAGCCGTTCGTGCACGTCCCCGCAGAACGATTCGGGCAGCAGAGCGGGTTCGTGCAGGTTGATCTCCGTCACGGCGGCCAACGGCTGCGACAGGTCCGGTTCTCGCCCCTGCTTCAGGGCCCTGACCGCTTCGTTCAGCATCTCGGTGTACAGCTGGAAGCCGATCTCGTGCATGTTCCCGGACTGGTCCTCGCCGAGCACCTGGCCCGCACCGCGGATCTCGAGATCGTGCATCGCGAGGTAGAAGCCACTGCCAAGCTCTTCCATCTGCTGGATCGCGTCGAGTCGCAATTGAGCCTGTTTGGAAAGGGCTTCAGGATCGGGAACCAGCAAGTATGCATAAGCCTGATGATGCGACCGTCCCACCCGTCCGCGCAACTGGTGCAGTTGCGCGAGCCCGAACTTGTCGGCGCGGTGGATGACGATCGTGTTGGCCGTCGGAATGTCGATGCCGGTCTCGATGATCGTGGTGCAGAGCAGGACGTTGAAGCGCTGCTGGGTGAAGTCGCGCATCACGCGTTCGAGGTCACGCTCTCCCATCTGCCCGTGCGCGACGGCGATACGCGCTTCCGGTAGCAACGCTTGCAGTGCCGCTTTCCGGTTCTCGATCGTCTCGACTTCGTTGTGCAGGTAGTAGATCTGACCGCCGCGCTTCAGCTCGCGAAGTGCCGCTTCGCGAATCGTGTCGTCGGCTTCGCGCCGGACGAACGTCTTAATCGCCAACCGCTTTTGCGGCGCCGTCGCGATCACCGAGAATTCGCGCAATCCCTCGAGACTCATCCCCAGCGTTCGCGGAATCGGCGTCGCGGTGAGCGTCAGGACGTCGACCTCGGCGCGCAGTTCCTTCATTCGCTCCTTGTGCCGCACGCCGAAGCGATGCTCCTCGTCGATGATGACGAGGCCGAGCCGGGCGAAGCGGACGTCCTGCGACAACAGCTTGTGGGTGCCGATGACGATGTCGAGCGTGCCGTCGTTGATGCCCTTGACGGCGGCGCCGACCTCTTTCGTCGATCGAAAGCGCGAGAGCTCCGCGATCTTCACCGGCCAGTCGGCGAACCGGTCGCTGAAGGTCTGCGTATGCTGCTCGGCCAGTAGCGTCGTCGGCGCGAGCAACGCGACCTGCTTGCCGCCCATCACCGCGATGAAGGCCGCCCGCAAGGCCACTTCGGTCTTGCCGAAACCCACGTCCCCGCAAACCAGTCGATCCATCGGTTTGCCCGACGTCATGTCGGCGATCACCGCATCGATCGCGGCGGCCTGATCCGGTGTTTCTTCGAACGGGAACGAAGCGGCGAAGGTCTCGTAGTCGCGCGCCGCGTATTCGAAGGCGTGCCCTTCGCGCGCTGCCCGCCGCGCATACAGGTTCAGCAGTTCGGCGGCCGAGTCGCGAATCTGCTGGGCGGCCTTGCGTCGCGCCTTCTCCCACTGCCCCGAACCGAGGGAATGCAGCGGCGCATCCTCCTCGGCGGCGCCCGAGTACCGCGAAATGACGTGCAGCTGCGAGACCGGCACGTACAGCTTGGTCTGCTTCGCGTATTCGAGTTGAAGGAACTCCATGGCGCCTTCGCCCAGGTCCATTGTCTCCAGACCGAGATAGCGGCCGATACCGTGTTGGGCGTGAACCACCGGGTCGCCGACTCGCAGCTCCGACAGGTCGCGGACCATCATCTCGACGTTGCTCGCACGCTCCTGCTGACGCTTGCCTGCACGACGACGGACGGTCGCACTGCTATACAGTTCGTTCTCGGTCAGATGCGTGAGTACCGGCTCCGTCGTGACGAAGCCCGCGCTCAGCGATGCGACGCAGAGGCCGAGCGAAGACCCGGAGTCGAGAAAGTCGCGGTAGGTTTCGAACGAGTCCGGCCGGAGTCCCGATTCAGCGAAGAACTGGAGGATCGTTTCGCGTCGGCCGTTCGAATCGGCCGCGATGACGGTCGCCCCCCGGGTCCGGTCGAGATGGCGCTTCAAGGCGACGAGCGGGTCGGCGGCTCGACGGTCCACGGCCACGTCCGGTGGTCGCCGGATTTCGCCCGATCCGGCC
>CAHJXF010000020.1 GCA_903644065.1 Betaproteobacteria bacterium | reverse complement strand
CGATGACCAGGTGCTCACCCGGAGCCCACACCGCCGGACGTCGCGGGTGGCGGACGTGACGTCCAAGAGCGGCCGCAGCGGCGAGCTCGTCTTCGTGCGCGTCGAGCATGCCGTGTCGACGGCGCGCGGGCCGGCGCTGACCGAGGCGCACGACATCGTCTATCGCGGTGCGCTGCCCGCCGGCGACGCGTCGTCGCCACCGCCATCGCCACCGCCGCGAGCGCGCACCGACGAAGCGTGGTGCCGACGCGTGGTGCCCGACCCGGTGCTGCTGTTCCGCTATTCGGCGCTGACCTTCAACGGCCATCGCATCCACTACGACCGGAGCTATGCGACCGAGGTCGAGGGCTATCCGGGGCTGGTCGTGCACGGCCCGCTGATCGCGACGCTGCTGGTCGGACTGCTGCGTCGTCACCTGTCGGACGAGCGCTTGAGCACGTTCGAGTTCCGGGCGATCGCTCCGCTGTTCGACACCGCGCCGCTCGACGTGTGCGGCGCGCCGGCCGGCGATGGCCGCACGATCGACCTGTGGGCGCGCGATGCGACAGGCGGCCTCGCGATGCAGGCGACGGCGACGTTGCGGCCGGCGGGGAGCGGGTCGTGACCCGAGGCCCGGGCGGGTCCGACCGCTTTCCCGAACTGCGCGAGGCGCTCCGCGACCTCACGGCCGGCTTCGACTCGAGCTACTGGCAGCGCATCGACCACGAGCGCGGCTATCCCGAGGCCTTCGTCGACGCGCTGACGAAGGCCGGCTGGCTCGCGGCGCTGATCCCGGCCGACTACGGCGGGTCCGGGCTCGGCCTCGCCGAAGCGTCGGCGATCATGGAGGAGATCAACCGTTCCGGCGGCAACGCGGGCGCGTGCCACGGCCAGATGTACAACATGGGCACGCTGCTGCGCCACGGCTCCGACGCGCAGAAGCGCGCGTACCTGCCGAGCATCGCGAGCGGCGAGCTGCGGCTCCAGTCCATGGCGGTCACCGAGCCCACCACCGGCACCGACACGACCCGCATTACGACCGTCGCCGAGAAGCGCGGCGACGTCTACGTGGTCAGCGGCCAGAAGGTGTGGATCTCGCGCATCCAGCACTCGGACCTGATGATCCTGCTGGCCCGCACGACGCCGGTCGCCGAGGTCGCGCGAAAGGCCGACGGCCTGTCGATCTTCGTCGTCGACCTGCGCGACGCGATCGGCCGCGGCATGACCGTGCGGCCGATCGCCAACATGGTCAATCACGAGACCAACGAAGTGTTCTTCGACGGACTGGAGGTGCCGGCCGCCAACCTCATCGGCGAGGAGGGCAAGGGCTTTCGCTACCTGCTCGACGGACTCAACGCGGAGCGCGTGCTGATCGCGGCCGAATGCATCGGCGACGGCTGGTGGTTCGTCGAGCACGCGCGCGACTACGCGAACGATCGCGTGGTGTTCGACCGGCCGATCGGCCGGAACCAGGGCGTGCAGTTCCCCATCGCCGAGAGCTACATCGAGCTGCGCGCGGCCGACCTGATGCGCTATCGGGCCTGCGACCTGTTCGATGCGCACGAGTCGTGCGGCGCCGAGGCCAACATGGCCAAGTACCTGGCGGCGAAGGCCTCGTTCGAGGCGGCCAACGTCTGCCTGCAGACCCACGGCGGCTTCGGCTTCGCTGCCGAATACGACGTCGAGCGCAAGTTCCGCGAGACGCGCCTGTACCAGGTCGCGCCGATCTCGACCAACCTGATCCTCGCGTACGTCGCCGAGCACGTGCTCGGCCTGCCGCGCTCGTACTGACGCGGTGCGCGGGGATCGACGACGCAGCGATGACGCAGCGACGAAGCACCGATGACGCAGCGACGAAGCACCGATGACGCACCGATGAAGCACCGATGAAGCACCGATGACGCACCGACGAAGCACCGATGAAGCACCGACGAAGCACCGACGAAGCAGCGATGAAGCACCGATGACGCACCGACGAAGCGCCGACGAAGCACCGAGCCCCATGACCCTCCCGCTCGCCGGCATCACGGTCGTCTCGCTCGAGCATGCGGTGGCCGCGCCGTTCGCGACCCGGCAGCTCGCGGACCTCGGTGCCCGCGTCGTCAAGATCGAGCGGCCGGGAGTCGGTGACTTCGCGCGGGCCTACGACGAACGCGTGCACGGCCTGGCCTCGCACTTCGTGTGGATCAACCGCGGCAAGGAGAGCCTGACGCTCGACCTGAAGCAACCCGATGCGCTGGCCGTGCTGATGAAGCTCGTCGCACGAGCCGACGTGCTGGTGCAGAACCTCGCGCCCGGCGCGGCCGCGCGCCTCGGCCTGTCCGCCGCGACGCTGCGGCCCGCGCACCCGGGCCTGATCGTGTGCGACATCTCGGGCTACGGCGGCGACGGGCCGTATCGCGACCGGAAGGCCTACGACCTGCTGATCCAGGCCGAAGCCGGTTTCCTGTCGGTGACCGGCACGGACGACGCGCCCGCAAAGGCCGGCTGCTCGATCGCCGACATCGCGGCCGGCATGTACGCGTACAGCAGCATCCTCGCCGCGTTGTACGCGCGGCGCGATCACGGCCTCGGCTCGCACATCGACGTGTCGATGCTGGAAGCGCTGGTCGAGTGGATGGGCTTTCCGATGTACTACGCGTTCGACGGCGCACCGCCGCCGCCGCGCTCGGGCGCCGAGCACGCCACCATCTATCCGTACGGGCCGTTCGTCTGCGGCGACGGCGGCACGGTCCTGCTCGGGCTGCAGAACGAACGCGAGTGGCTGTCGTTCTGCTCGCAGGTCCTCGACGACGCGTCGATCGCGACCGATCCGCGCTTCGCGTCGAACAGCCAGCGGCACGGGCATCGCGACGCGCTGCGCGCGCTGATCCTCGCGGCGTTCGCCGGCGCATCGGCCGACGAGATCGCGCGGCGACTCGACGGCGCGCAGATCGCCAACGCGCGCATGAACCGCATGGACCAGGTGTGGTCGCATCCGCAGCTCGCGGCCCGCGACCACTGGCGCACGGTGACGACGTCGGCCGGTCCGGTGGTCGCGCCGTTGCCGCCCGGGCGCCACGATCGCTTCGACTACGCGATGGGTGCGGTCCCGGCGCTCGGGGCGCACACCGACGCCATCCTCCACGAGCTCGGCCTGGACGCGGGCGACGTCGACCGGCTGCGCGCCCGGCGCATCGTCTGATCGGCTCGTCCCGCCGTCGGGGACCAGCCGCGAGCGGCCTTCAGGCACACTCCGACGATGTCGTGACTCACCGCACGTCCGCACTCGCGATATCCCGGTCGACGCTTCGCCGCCATCCTCCCGTCTGAAGTCCGATGATCGACATCACTTCCAGCCTGCTCACCGCGCGCAGTTTCCTCTTCGTGCCGGCCGACCGGACCGAGCGCTACGCGAAGGCGCTCGCGTCGGGCGCCGACGTGGTGGTGATCGACCTCGAGGACGCGATCGCGCACGACGGGAAGGACCGGGCCCGCGCGCTGCTCGACGGCGCCTGGGGCGATCTCGCGCACGAGGACCGGGTCGTGATCCGCATCAATGGCCTCGACTCGCTGGAGCTCGCCGACGACGCCGCGCTGTGCGCTTCGCTGGGCCCGGCGGGCGTGATGGTGCCGAAGGCCGAGAGCGCGCATTCGCTCGCGGCGTTCCACGCGCGGATGGGCGGCATCCCGCTGATCCCGATGATCGAGACGGCGGTCGGCTACGCGGCCGTGGACGCGCTCGCGCGGGCCGACGGCACGGCGCGTCTGGCGTTCGGCAACATCGATTTCCAGGCCGACCTCGGCATGGTGCCCGGCCCCGACCAGGCGGAGCTCGCGCCCGCCCGCTTCGGCATCGTGGTCGCATCGCGCGCCGCCGGCATCGCGGCACCGATCGACGGCATCACGCTCGAGACCGGCAAGGGCGGCGAGATCACGGCGGCCACGCATCGCGCCATCCGCTTCGGCTTCGCCGGCAAGCTGTGCATCCACCCGGACCAGATCGCGCCGGTCCATGCCGCGTTCGCGCCGAGTCCCGAGGATGCGGCGTGGGCGCGGCGCGTCGTCGCGGCCGCCGATGATTCGAAGGGCGCGGCGATCCGGGTCGACGGCCGCATGGTCGACCGGGCGGTCATCCTGCTCGCCGAGCGGGTGCTGGCGCTGGCGTCGCAGACAGACCGGCAACGGCGTTAGATTCGACCCACACGACCCCGGCTCGAGCCGGGGCGACAGGAGACGACGATGAAGAAACGCCTGACGCTCGCGGCGGTAGCGGCCGCGCTCGCCTGCACGATGCTGTCCGTGCTGGCGTCGACGGCGCTCGCGCAGTCGCCGCCGGCGACTGCCACGGCGGCCAGTCCCATCGTCATCAAGTTCAGTCACGTGGTCGCGACCGACACGCCGAAGGGCAAGGGGGCCGAGCGCTTCCGGCAGCTCGCCGAGGAGCGCACGCAGGGGCGCGTGAAGGTGGAGGTGTACCCCAACTCGGTGCTCTACAAGGACAAGGAGGAGCTCGAGGCGCTGCAGCTCGGCGCGGTGCAGATGCTGGCGCCGTCGGTGTCCAAGTTCGGGCCGCTGGGCGCCAAGGAGTTCGAGGCCTTCGACCTGCCGTTCATCTTCCCCGACAAGACGGTGCTGGCGCGAGTCACCGAAGGACCGATCGGCGCGATGCTGTTCCGGAAGCTCGACGACAAAGGCATCAAGGGCCTCGCGTATTGGGACAACGGCTTCAAGGACATGACGGCCAACCGGCCGCTGCGCCTGCCTGCGGACTTCAAGGGGCTGAAGATGCGCATCCAGTCGTCGAAGGTGCTCGAGGCCGAGGTTCGCGCGCTCGGCGCACTGCCGCAGGTGCTGGCCTTCTCCGAGGTCTACCAGGCGTTGCAGACCGGCGTCGTCGACGGCACCGAGAACACGCCGTCCAACATCTGGTCGCAGAAGACGCACGAGGTGCAGAAGTACCTGACCGTCTCCAACCACGGCTACATCGGCTACGCGGTGATCGTCAACAGGAAGTTCTGGGAAGGGCTGCCCGCGGACATCCGGGCCACGCTTGAAGGCGCGATGAAGGACGCGACCCGCTACGCCAACGCCATCTCGCAGCAGGAGAACGACGACGCGCTCGAGAAGATGCGGGCGTCGGGCCGCATCGAGATCCTGACGCTGACCGACGCCGAGAAGGCGGCGTGGCGAAAGGCGCTGCAACCGGTCTACGCCGAGATGGCGCCGCGCGTGGGCAAGGACCTGATCGACGCGATCGACCGGGAGGCCGTGGCGGTCGGATCGCGTTGACGTGAAGGGCGAGGGGCGAGGGGCGACGGGAGCGGTCCGGCCCGCTCCGTTTCGTTAAACTCGGCCGCATGCACTTCGATCCACGATCACCGGGGGCCCGATGACCCTCACCGAACTGCGCTACGTCGTCGCGGTGGCGCGGGAACGGCATTTCGGCCGCGCCGCCGAGTCGTGCTTCGTCAGCCAGCCGACGCTGTCGGTGGCGGTCAAGAAGCTGGAAGACGAGCTCGGCGTGACGCTGTTCGAGCGCGGCGGCAGCGAGATCGGCGTCACGTCGATCGGCCAGCAGATCGTGGAGCAGGCCCAGCGCGTGCTCGAGCAGGGCGCGGTGATCAAGGAGATCGCCCGGAGCGGCAAGGACCCGCTCAACGAACCGCTGCGGCTCGGCGTGATCTACACCATCGGTCCCTACCTGCTGCCGCAGCTGGTCAAGCGGCTGATCGCCGACGCGCCGCAGATGGCCCTGATCCTGCAGGAGAACTACACCGCCAAGCTGATCGAGCAGTTGAGGCGCAGCGAGATCGACGCCGCGATCCTGGCGCTGCCGCTGCCCGATGCGGGCCTGATGGTGCAGCCGCTGTACGACGAGCAGTTCATCGTGGCCACGCCGCGCGACCATGCGTGGAAGGATCGCGACAGCGTCACCGCGGCCGATCTCAAGGACGAGACGATGCTGCTGCTGGGCGCCGGCCACTGCTTTCGCGACCAGGTGCTCGAGGTGTGTCCCGAACTCGAACCGCTGCCGGTCGCATCGTGGGCCCACGACTCGGGGATCCGCCGCACGTTCGAGGGCTCGTCGCTCGAGACCATCCGCCACATGGTCGCGAGCGGCATCGGCGTCACGGTGCTGCCGCGCACGTCGGTGCCGCGGCCGCTGCCGGCGGACAGCCTGCTGCGCTACCTGCCGTTCAAGGAGCCGGTGCCCGGCCGGCGCGTCGTGCTCGTGTGGCGCAAGTCGTTTCCGCGGCGCGCCGCCATCGACGTGGTCCGCAGCGCGGTGCGGACCTGCGAGCTCGACGGCATGACGCAGCTCGATCTCGCTCCGGCCGCCGCGTGACTCGGCGGGAAGACCGCATGGACGTTGCGCAGGCCGCTTCGGTAAAGAGTCTTTCCGCGGTGAGGTTCGACGGGACGTCGTCCGCATGACCCGGTCCGGCGGGGGGCCGGTGCCGGAACGGCGCGCTTCGTGGTCCGAACGGCCCGCGCTGTACGCGCGGCTGGTCCGCCTCGACAAGCCGATCGGCATCCTGCTGCTGCTGTGGCCCACGCTGTGGGCGCTGTGGATCGCGTCCGACGGCCGTCCGTCCGCGTACCTTCTGACGGTGTTCGTGCTCGGCACCGTGCTGATGCGCTCGGCCGGTTGCGCGGTCAACGACTGGGCCGACCGCGACTTCGACCGGCACGTGGCCCGCACCGCGAACCGTCCGCTGACCAGCGGCCGCATCGCGGGCTGGGAGGCGCTGACGGTCGCGGCGCTGTTGGCCCTGCTGGCGCTGGCGCTGATCCTGCCGCTCGACGGGCTGACGCTGGCGCTGTCCGGAGTCGCGGCCTTCGTCGCGGCCAGCTATCCGTTCACCAAGCGCTTCTTCGCGCTGCCGCAGGCCTATCTCGGCATCGCGTTCGGCTTCGGCATCCCGATGGCGTTCGCCGCGGTGGAAGGCCGCGTGCCCGTGGTGGCCTGGGTGCTGCTGGCGGCCAACGTCGCCTGGGCGCTGGCCTACGACACCGAGTACGCGATGGTCGATCGCGACGACGATCTGCGCATCGGCATCCGCACGGCGGCGATCACGTTCGGCCGCTGGGACGTCGCCGCGGTGATGGCCTGCTACGCGGCGACGCTCGGCCTGCTGGGCGTCGCCGGCGCGCTGGCGGGCCTCGGCGGCGCCTGGCTCTGCGGGCTGGCGGTGGCGGCCGCGATCGCCGGGTACCACCATCGATTGATCCGCACGCGCAGCCGCGCCGGCTGCTTCAAGGCGTTCCTGCACAACAACTGGTTCGGCGCGGCAATCTTTGCCGGCCTGGTCGTCGATCGACTGGTGCGCGTCTAGCGGCGGATGCGGGCGCGACGCTTGCGGACAGCCGATCCCGTCCTCGCGAATCGCCCTCATGGCCGCCACTCCCCTCGACCTCGGCGACCTGCGCCGCCTCTCGCCGATCGATGCCGGCTTCGGCGGCGGCCGCGGCAAGCCGATCGATCGCCACTACATCGAGGGCTTCCTCGAGCGTCATGCCGACGACGTCCACGGCCATGTGCTCGAGGTCGCCGAGTCGACCTACACGGAGCGCTACGGCGGTGGCCGCGTGACGGCGCGCGACGTGCTGCATCTCGACCCCGCGCACCCGGGCGTGACGTGGGCGGCCGACCTGGCTGACGGCGCCGGCTTGCCGTCGGCGACCTTCGACTGCTTCGTCTGCACGCAGACGCTGCAGTACGTCTACGCGCTCGAGGCCGCGGTCGCGACCCTCCATCGCATCCTCGCGCCCGGCGGCGTGCTGCTGCTGACCGTCCCCGGCATCAGCCAGATCAGCCCCTACGATCGGCAGCGCTGGGGCGAGCACTGGCGCTTCACGCCGCAGTCGATCGAGCGGCTGTTGCGCACCGCGTTCGACGACGTCGAGGCCGCCGGGCACGGCAACGTGCTGGCGTCGATCGGTTTCCTGCACGGCCTGGCCTGCGAGGACCTGACCGTGGCGGAGCTGGACCACGCGGACGACCGCTATCCGCTGCTGGTCACCGCGCGGGCCGTGAAGGAGGGAGCGGCGTGACGGCGAGCCGACTTTCGGACGGGCCGGTCGACGAGGAGGCCGGTCCTCGGTCGGCCGCCGCCGCGGCCCGCGGCGTCCTCGATCGGGCGAAGAACCGTTCGACCGCCGCCGCGTGCTCGTCGGTGTGGTGCGCGAGTCCCTGCAACGCGCCGGCGGCGACCAGCGCGTCGTCGAGCGACCCGGTCCGTCCCTGGAGCAGCAGCCGCTTGGTCCAGCGCAGCGCCTGCGACGGATTGCTCGCGATGCGCGATGCCAGCAACCACGCTTCGGCGAGCAGCGCGTCCGGCGCCACCACGCGCGACACGAGGCCGATGCGCAGCGCTTCGGTCGCGTCGATCGCATCGCCGGTCAGCGCCATCTCGGCGGCGCGCGATGCGCCGACGACGCGCGGCAACAACCAGCAGCCGCCATCGCCCGGCACGATGCCGACCTTGACGAAGCTTTCGGCGAATACCGCCGCGGACGACGCGATGCGGATGTCGCACAGGCAGGCGAGGTCGTTGCCCGCGCCGATCGCCGGCCCGTTGACCGCCGCGATGATGGGGACCTCGAGACGCTCGAAAGCCCGCGGGATGCGCTGGATACCGTCGCGATAGTGGCGCGTGATGTCGTCGGCCGATCCGGCGAACATGCCGGTGCGGTCGCGCATGTCGGCGACGTTGCCGCCCGAGCAGAAGGCGGGGCCGGCGCCGGTCAGGATGGCGACCCGCACGTCGAGGTCGGCGTCGAGACGTTCGAAGGTCTCCTCGAAGGCCGTGAACAACGCATCGCCGCTCAGGGCATTGCGGCTTTCGGGGAGGTCGAGCGTCAGCAGCGCGACGTGGTCGCGCCGCTCGATCCGCAGGGGCGTCGCGCTCACAGGCGTTCGAGCGAAAGAGCGATGCCCTGGCCGACGCCGATGCACATCGTCACCAGCGCGCGGCGCCCGCCGCTCCGCATCAAGTGCCGCGTCGCCGTCAGCGCGAGGCGGATGCCGGACATGCCGAGCGGGTGGCCGAACGCGATCGCGCCGCCGTTGGGATTGACGTGCTCGGCGTCGTCGGGCAAGCCGAGCGCGCGCAGCACCGCCAGCGCCTGCGCGGCGAAAGCCTCGTTCAGCTCGACGACATCGAAGTCGTCGATCGTGAGGCCGGTCTGGACCAGCAGCTTTCGGACCGCCGGTACCGGGCCGATACCCATCAGTCCCGGCGTCACGCCGGCGGTGGCGATGCCGGTGATCCGCACCAGCGGCGTCAGCCCGGCGGCTGTCGCGACGTCTTCGCCGGCGATCAGCAGCGCCGCGGCGCCATCGTTGACGCCCGACGAGTTGCCGGCGGTGACGGAGCCGCCGGTGCGAAACGCGGGCGCGAGGCGCGCCAGCGACGCGGCCGTAGTGTCGGCGCGCGGATGTTCGTCGCGCGTCACGCGGATCGGGTCGCCACCGCGCGGCCCCGGCACCAGCGTCGGCACGATCTCCTCGTCGAGCAGTCCGGTCGTCATCGCCCGCGCGGCCCGCTGCTGGCTGCGGAGCGCGAAGGCGTCCTGGTCGACGCGGTCGATGCCGTGCGCCGCGGCGACGTTCTCGGCGGTGACGCCCATCGCATCGGTGCCGTGCAGTCGTTCCATGCGCGGATTGACGAAGCGCCAGCCGATCGTCGAGTCGTGGATCTCGGCATGCCGCGAGTACGCGGTCCCCGCCTTCGGCATCACCAGCGGCGCGCGACTCATGCCCTCGACGCCGCCGGCGATGGCGAAGTCCAGTTGCCCGAGCGCGATGCCGCGGGCGGCGCTGGCGATCGCCTCCAGTCCCGAGCCGCACAGCCGGTTGACCGTCGCGCCGGCGACCGTCACCGGCAGACCCGCGAGCAGTGCGCACATGCGGGCCACGTTGCGATTGTCTTCACCGGCCTGGTTGACGTTGCCGTAGTAGACCTCGTCGAGCCGGTTCCAGTCGAACGCAGGGTGACGCGCCATCAACGCCTCGATCGGCACGGCCCCGAGATCGTCGGTGCGCAGGCCGGCCAACGCGCCGGCATGGCGTCCGACCGCGGTGCGCACGCCGTCGCAGATCACCGCGCCGCGCCCGATGTCCATTGCGAGGGCACCCGTCACAGGCCAAGCACGCGCTCGGCGTTGCCGTGCATCACCTTCTCCATCACCGCGTCGCTGTAGCCGAGCTCCGACCACTCGTGCAGGATGCGGTCGTACGGCATGCTCGGGTAGTCGCTGCCGAACATGATCTTGTCCTGCAGGCGTCCGCGGATATCCACCTTCAGGTTGCCCGGAAAATACTTCGGCGCCCAGCCCGACATCTCCCAGTAGACGTTGCCCTTGTGCAGGGCGACCGCGGTGGTCTCGTCGACCCACGGCCAGCCCGGATGGGCCATCAGGATCGTGAGCGTCGGAAAGTCCGCGGCGAGATCGTCGATGTGCGAGGGATGCGCATGTCGCACGCGAGCGCCGTGACCGCCGGGCAGCCCGGCGCCCATGCCGGTCGTGCCGACGTCGATCATCACGGCCGCGCCGAGGCTCGCGATCTCCTCGAACAGCGGGTAGTGGCGCCGATCGTTGACCGCGAAGTGCTGCATGATCGGATGGAAGTGGAAGCCGATGAACCCGAGGTCGCGCACCGCGGTGCGGACCTGCCGGATCGCGATCTCGCCCTTCGCCGGCTCGACGGCCCCCCAACACTGGATGATCCGCTCGGGATGACGCTGCCACATCCCGTGCACGTATTCGTTGGTGCAAGGCGGCGTCGCGACCGTGGTCTCGAGGTCGAGCGCGACCAGGCAGGCGTCGACCCCGGCGGCGGTGAACTCGTCGACCACCGCGTCCTCGCTCTTGGCCGCCCAGCTGCGCTTCCAATAGGTGGCCAGCGCCTCGACGTAGGGACCTTGCGCGTCGATCCAGGTCGACGTGCCGGGATAGCAGTGCAGGTCAATGATGCGCATGGCTCGACGGGCTTTCGGTCACGGGGGCGGGCGGGACGCGCGCGGCGCGCGTCACCAGTTCGACGAGCGCCTTCTTCGAGACCTTGCCGAACGTCGAGGTCGGGAAGTCCGGCAGCAGCTCGAGTCGTTCGGGAAGCTTGAACTTGGCGATCTCGTGGGTCTGCAGGAACGCGATCAGCGTCTCGAGCGTCAGGGTCGCGCCGGAGCGGACGATGACGCAGGCGCACATCCGTTCGCCGAGCGACGCATCGGGAAGCGGCACGCACGCGACGTTGATCACCGCCGGATGCATCAGGATCAGGTTCTCGATCTCCTCCGCGCTGATCTTCTCGCCACCCCGGTTGATCAGGTCCTTCCGCCGGCCCTCGACGATGTAGTTGCCCGACGCATGCCGCCGCATCAGGTCGCCCGAACGGTAGAAGCCGTCGGCCGTGAACTGCACCGCGTTGTACTCGGGCACGCCGTAATAGCCACGCAGCGTGTAGGGACCGCGGCACGCGAGTTCGCCGACTTCGCCGTCGGCGACCTCGCGACCGTCTTCATCGATCAGCCGGACTTCGTCGTCTACACAAACCGGCCGGCCGCAGGTTTCGAGCAGCACGACCTCCGGATCCCCCTTGCGGACGAACATCAGGAGGCCTTCGCTCATGCCGAAGTTCTCCTGCACGAACGCGTTGGGAAAAACCTCGCGCGTGCGCAGGCGGACCTCGGGCTGCATGCGCTGGCCGCCGCTCTGGATCTGCTCGACGGACTCGAGCTTCGCTTCCAGGATCGCCGGGTCGTCGACGAGCCGGATCAACAGGGCCGGCACGACCTTGAGGTGGGTGACCCGATGCTCCTCGATCAGACGGAAGATGTCGGTCGGTCGCGTGTTCGGGTGCAGCACGACGGTCGCTCCCTGCATCATGAAACCTTGCAGGCCGGGACAGGCCAGCGGCAGGTTGTGCGCGATCGGCAGGACCAGCAACAGGACCGACTCGGCGTCGACGCCCGCCACTTCGCCGGCGATCCGCGAGTTGTACGCGTAGTCGTTGCCGGTGCGGGGAATCAGCTTCGGGATGCCCGTGGTCCCGCCCGACAGCTGGAAGATGCACGGGTCGCCCGGATCGATCGCGATCTGTCGCAGCGCCTCGACGGGCAGGGTCGCCGGCCGCTCGATCAGCTCCGTCAACGAGTGCTCGTCCGGACCCGGCGTGCCGAGCACGATGCACAGGGCGACGCACGGGTTCTCCTGCCGCACCCGCTCGATCATCGGGGAGAAGCGGAAGTCCCCGCTGCTTTCCGGGTAGACGCAGCAGCGCGCCTGCGACAGACGCACGAACTGGTTGATCTCCCCGAAGCGATGCGAGACGAGCGCGGCGATCGGGATGCAACCGAGCTTCTGCAGCGCGAAGTAGAGGATGACGAACTCGGCGACGTTGGGCAGCGTCGGCACCACGCGGTCCTGTGGCGCGAGTCCCAGCGCCAGCAGGTTCAACGCCAGGTTGTCGCTCGCCGCGTCGATCTCCGCATAGCTGAAGCGCCGGTCGCCGGCGATGACGGCGGTCCGCGTCGAGTAGCGGGCGAAGACGTCGGCGAACTCGGCTGCGAGCGAACGATCGCGCCAGTAGCCGCGCTGTCGGTAACGCGCCGCGAAGTCCGCGGGAAAGGGAACGAATCCTTCGAGCATGTCGGTCTCCGTCAGGTCGAACTCGTGAAGCCACCGTCGATGACGACGATCTCGCCGGTCACGAAGCGATTGGCCGTCAATAGCGACATCACCGTCTCGGCCACGTCGTCCGCCGTCACGCAACGGCGCAGCGGCGTCGAGCGGGCTCGCTTGCCCATCAGGTCGTCGTACTTGTCCCCCAGCATCCGTTCCATCCAGTCGCCCTCCATCCAGCCCGGAGCCACCGCGTTGACGCGGATCTCGGGACCCAGATTCCAGGCCAGCGTCTTGGTCAGGTTGACGACCGCGGCCTTGCTCGCGGCATAGGGCGGCGGCTGTGGTCCGGGACGCAGTCCGACGATGCTGGCGGTGTTGACGATCGCGGGCGCCGTGCCCCTGCGCAGCAGCGGCACGGCCGCGCGCGTGACCTGGAAGGTGCCCCGCACGTTGACCGCGAAGGTCCGATCCCATTCGGCCATGTCCAGGCTGTCGAGGTCCTTGACCTTCCAGGTGGACGTGGTGCCGGCGTTGTTGACCAGCGCATCGAGGTGCCTGAAGGCCTGGTCCACTTCGGCCATCATCGCGTGGACCGCCGCGTCGTCGCTGACGTCGCATTGCACGAGCAGGGTCCGGGCGCCGAGTGCTGCGGCTTCGTCGGCGGTGGCCTTCGCCGCAGCGGCGCTCGACGCGTAGTTCAGGGCGACGTCGTAACCGCTCGCGGCGAGTGCGAGGACGGTGCTTCGTCCGATGCCCGTGGCGGCACCGGTGACCAGGGCGGTTCTTCTGTCGCTCAATCTCGTCTCTCTTGGGCAGGGTTCGAGTCCCCCGGAAGAAGGCCGAACTCTTCGTTATCTCGGATCGATCGATGCGGACGGAGCGGCAGATCGTCGACCATGGCGGGCCGATCGCGTCGCATCGGTGCCGATTAGAAGCGACGGAGGCGATATGCGTAAGATGCAAAAAACCATAAGGTGATTCGATTCTGCGATCTCCTCCGCGCGCTCGTTCGCAGGTGATGTGGTATCGACCGTCCGGTCCGGCACGAAGAAGCCCTCAATGAAGCTGGAACAACTGCAGCACCTGGTCGCGATCGTCGAACACGGCAGCCTGCGGGCGGCTGCGCGACGGCTGACCACGCCGCAACCCGCTTTGACGCGAAGCTTGCGGACCCTCGAGAAAGAACTGGGCGCGACGCTGTTCTCGCGCCACACCACCGGCATGACGTTGACGCCGGCGGGCGTGCGCTTCCACGTGCGCGCCTGCACGATCGTCAACGAGGCGCGACGAGCGGTCGACGACCTGCTGCAGGACAGCGGGCAGGACGAAGGCGTGGTCGCCGTCGCGCTGTCGATCATGCCGTTGGTCGGCATGCTCGGCAGCGCCTTGCCCGCCTTTCGCCGTCGCTATCCGAAGGTGCGACTGCAGCTGACCGAACGCCTTTTCCCCGACGTGGAGAACGCGTTGCGCCAGGGCGATATCGACTTCTATCTGGGAGCGGCGCCGCGCCAGGCTCCCGCGCCGGGACTGGCGGTCACCGTGTTGTTCGAGAACACCCGCGCAGTGCTATGCAGGAAGGGCCATCCGCTCGCCGCGTCGCGCTCGTTGAAGGCGTTGGTGAACGCGGATTGGGCCACGACGGCCGTCGACTACAACGCCGAGGACGACATCGCCCAGCTGTTCGGTGGCCTCGGCCTGCCGAGTCCGAGCGTGCTGTTGCGAGCGCACTCGGCGATGACCGTCATGGTGGCGCTGACCCACAGCGACCTGCTCGCGATGCTGCCGGTGCAGTGGGACGAGTTCCCGTTGACCCGCGATTCGCTGCAGGTGATCCGGATTCGCGAAGTCCTTCCGGCGCCGAAGATCGTGATGATCCGGCGACCCGACCTGCCGTTGACGCCGGCCGCCGAGTTCCTCGGCGACGTCCTGCGGCGAAGCGGGCCGCGTGCGTCGAGCCGCCGCACGGCGGCTTGACGCACGCGGACGAAGCGAACGGCCCCTTCGGCCCGACGACGTCCGGATCGACCCGACGTCAGGCGGCCAGGGCGGCCCCCGTCACGGGCGACGGCGGGTTGTCGCCGATGACGTCGACGATGATCTCGTAGATCGCCGGATGGCCGACGACGCCGGGGACGTTGTACTCGCTGGGTTTGTAGTCGTCGTGATTGGAACGCCAGGCGTCGGCGCTCTCCCACTTCGCATAGTTGATGAAGCGGAACGTCGCGTTGCCGACGCCGGTGTTGCGATGCAGATGCGTCTCGATGAAGCCGGGTCTCTTCTTGAAGACTTCGGTCGTCGCCTTCCAGTTGCGCAGGAATTCCGCTTCCTGCGCTTCCGGCACGATGAAGGTATTGATCAGAATCACGGCCATGAGGTTTCCTTGAGTCGAGAATCGAGCACCGCGGCTCGCGGTGCGAGGCGGCCGACGCTTCAGCCGATCGGGTTGCGGAGGGTGCCGATGCCGTCGATCTCCACCTCGACGAGGTCGCCGGCGTGCATGAACACCGGCGGCTTCCGGCCGACCCCCACGCCTGCGGGCGTTCCGGTCAGCAGCACGTCGCCGGGCGAGAAGCGATACCACTTCGAGAACCACGCGATGGTCTCCGCGAGCGGAAAGATCTGGTCGGCCACGGCGGCCGATTGCATGACCTGGCCGTTCAGTCGTGTCGTCAGATGCAGGCTCGAGACGTCGACGACTTCGTCCCGGGTCAGCAGCACGGGACCGAGGGCGGTGAAGGTGGGGAACTGCTTGCCCATGATGTTGACCTCCCACGTCCGCCGCGCATCCCAGGGCGCCTTGGCTTCCCACACCTCGCGGACCCAGTCGCGCGCCGATACGTCGTTGGCCGCCGTGAAGCCGGCGACGTGGTCCATCGCGTCGTCCGCGTGGACGCGATGGCACGCGCGACCGAACACGACCGCCAGTTCGCCTTCGTAGTCGACGTGATCGGGGGCGTTGGCCGGCACGCGGATCGTCGCGCCCGGTCCGGTCACGGACCGCGGGCTCTTCATGAACGCGGTGGGATGCGGCGGCGTCGGCGTGCCGGCCATCTCGGCGAGGTGCGATCGATAGGCGAGGCCGGCGGCCACGATCAGGCCCGGTGCGGGAATCGGCGCGAGCAACGGGACGTCCGGATCGAGGAGAACGCCGCGGGTTCGGCAGTCGGTCGCTTCGTCGACGCTGATCCGCTCGAAGCGCTCGACCATCCGCCGAACGATCGCCAGACCTTCGTCGCCCGCCGCCAGGATGGCCTGCAGCCCCGACGGCAGCCAGGTCTCGACGGTGCCGGGTCGGGCGGCGCGCTCGAGATGCAGGATGTCGCCGCTCGCCAGCAAGGCGCCGCCGGCGCCGTCGCGGCCCTGATCGATGGTCAGCAGTTTCATGGCGGCGCGATCAGAACGGCACCTTGGTCTGCAGCCAGGTGCGGGTGCCCTCGGGGCGGTTCTTGGCCTTGAACTCGCTCTGCACCTTCAGTAGCACCGTGAACTTCTGCGTGAAGCTGTAGCCGATGAAGGGACCGAGCGCGTTGACGCTGCCCCGGTTGCCGTCGCCGTTGATGGTCACGCCGCGCTGGCGGTCGTCCGTCGTCTGTCGATAGATGTAGCCGTTCAGCCCGGTGAGGATGTGCGGGTAGAAACGGTAGCCGACGCCGAACTCGGCGGTGAACTCGTTGCCCGAACGGTATGCCGTGTGGAGGTTTTTTCCGTTGATGCCGTAGCGCAGCTTGAGATCGTACTGCTGGAACGCATCGGGCAGCACCGTGAGCGCGTAGATCGGCGCCGCCTGGTAGTAGTGCCGGCCGGTGTTGACGTTGCGCGCCGCGTTGTAGGTCCCGGACGGCAGGTAGACCTCGAGGCCGGCGGTCTGGTGATAGGTGTCCGCATGCCACCCGAGCAGGACCGGTGCGAGTTGCAGGTCGGCCAGCCCGGTCGCCGAACCACCGCGGTCGAGCGGTGCCAGCGGCGCGGGCCGCGCGACGTCGAGTTTGACTTCCAGCGTCGGGACCGAGAGTGCCGCACGCGTGTCGACGGTCGCGCCCAGCAAGCGGACGCCCGGCCACACCCAGTCGACCCGCGAGGCGACGACATCGCTGCGGATCTTGTAGTCCGCCAGACGCTGGTTCGTGTCGCCGACGTTGTTCTCGTTGCGGGTGGACTCGTAGTGGACGTAGTAGAAGTACATGTGGAACCCCTCGGGCGGCATGACGCCCGGGAAGACGGTTTCGACTCCCAGCGGGTACGAGTTGCCTCCGGCTTCGGTGGCGCCCGCAGCGCACGTGACCGCCCACGTCAAGGCCGTCGCGATCCGTCCGAGTGTCTTGATGTTCTTCATGGCAGTCTCCCTGGATGGTTGTTCTTCGTCGCGCTTCGTTCGTGGCGCAGCGCTCGGCATCGTCGTTACGGCAGCACCCTTCGCGACGGATCGATCTCGATCTCGAACGAGCCGGTATCGACCTGCGTCATGCCGGCTCCGCAGCGACGCCCGCCGGCAGGTAGCGGTAGGGTCCGAGGGCGGCGAAGACGAGGGCGGCCACGACCAGCACGACGGCGATCACGCACAGGCCGGCGAAATAGGAGCCGTGCGATCCGCGCCACCATCCGAGGAGCCCGATCGATGCGCCCGCGGCGACCTGGAACGCGGCGTAGATCGTGCCGTAGAGCCTGCCGAACGCGCGTCGTCCGAAGTAGCGCGGAATGAGGAAGCCGAGCACGTCGAACTCCGCACCGATCACGAAGCCCATCAACGCCGCGCTGAGCGCGGCCGTCCGGAACGGCGCGCCGGCCGCGAGCAGTCCGGCGGCGAGCGCGGCGGCGAGGCAGACGAACGCCATGATCACCGACGCCTTGAAGCGGTCCAGCAGCCAGCCGGTGACCACGCGGCCGACGATCAGGGCGACGCCGAGCACGGCCTGCATGCCGGCCGCTTCGCGGGCCGTGATGCCGGCGTCGACCAGGATGCGGACCTGGTGGACGACGACGCCGGAGCTGACCATGCCGAGGGCGAGGAAGCCGACCAGCACCAGCCAGAACTCGCGCGTGCGTCGCGATTCGGCGAACGACAGACCCGAGGTGGGCGGCGGTGCCTGCGCGATCGATGCAACAGGCGCATCGCGACGATCCTTCAACATCGTCCACGCGATCGGCCACGGCACGACGATCGCCAGCACTCCCAGCATCACGAACGCGGTCCGCCATCCGCTGGTCGCGATGACGGTGGCCACCAGCGGCGGCAACAGCGCGGCACCGAGGCCGATGCCCATGTTGGCGAGGCCGAGACTGAAACCGAGACGACGGTCGAACCACAGCGCGGTGGCCTTGTTGTACGCCACCGGCCAGACCCCGACGCCGGCCAGCGACACCAGCGCGAGCCCGAGGTAGAAGACCCGGATGTCGGCGTGCAGTCCGGCGAGCGACGCGACTCCGAGTCCGAAGACCGGGATCGACCAGAGCACGAGACGACGGGCGCCGATCCGGTCGATCGCATACCCTGCGAGCAACGACGTGATCACGATCAGCACCGTGACGATCGTGGCGCCGAACGAGATGGCGCCGATGCCCCAGCCGAACTCGCGCTCGAGAGCCGGCACGAACGTGCCGAAGCAGAACACCAGCATCGTGCTCGGCCCGAGCATCAGGCCGATCATCGACGCGAACGTGGTGGACCAGCCGGGATAGATCGTGCCGTCCGCGCGGCGCAGCGACTCGACGCTCGACGATGTGTCGGGGATGGCGATGGTCGCGGTCGCCGGAAGCGATCGGATCGTGCTCAGTGCGCTCATGGGGTCTCCTGGTGCCGTACCGGGACTCGTGCAACTGGGACGTCGATCGAACCGGTCGTCCCGACGCGTCGCGTCGTCCTCTGATGCTTTCGAGCCTCGTGCTACAGCTCAGTCGTCGGTGCCGAACCGATCGCCGAAGTCGAAGTTGTCGTCGTGCTGGAAGCCGTTGTCGTAGTGCTGGATCTCCCACCAGTTGTGATCGAGGTCCTCCATGTAGAACGAGTACACGCCGTGCATGTCCTTGACGTCCATGACCTTGCGGATGCCGTATTGCCCGCGAAACCGGAGCGCGTTGTCGTGGGCCTCGTCGACCGCCGCGCGGCTCTCGACATCGAGGCCCCAGTGGTTGAGCACATGGCACGGATGGATCTGCTCGGCACCGACCTGCACGCACACGATGTGAAAGCGCATGCCGAGGCGGACGGAGAGCGCGGTGATGGCGTGCTTCACGCACTGCAGGCCGAGGAACTCCTCGTAGAAGCGTCGCGATGCCTTCAGCTCCGCGCATTCGAGGGTGCCGTGACTCATGCAGTACGGCTGGACGATCGAGTCGCGCAGGCCGATGTCCGCGCGACAGTCGTCGGGCAGGCGGTGGGCGATCGGTTCGAAGAGAGTCATGCGGCCTCCGTCATGGGGGTGGGTGGGGCGATCCGGTCCTGCGTGCTGACGAACGAATCGGCGTGGAATTCGTGGTCGGGCAGACGTCCGGACCGCGTGAAGTCGTGGCGCGCCGCTTCGACCATCACCGGCACGCCGCAGGCATAGACCTGATGGGCGGCCAGGTCGGGCAGGTCCTCGAGCACGGCGCGATGGACGAAGCCCGTTCGGCCGCGCCACCCGCAGGCCGCCGTCGCGTCGCTGAGCACCGGCGTATAGGTCAGCCGCCCGGTGCTCGCCCATTCGCGGGCCAGGGCGTCGAGGTAGAGGTCGGCGCGCCGCCGGCCGCCCCAGTAGAGGTGCATCGGACGCGTCGTGCCTTCCGCGAAGGCGTGCTCGACGATCGCCTTGACCGGCGCGAAGCCGGTACCGGAGCACACCAGCACGAGCGGCTTGTCGCTGCCGTCGAGCGGAAAGGATCGGCCCTGCGGAACGGCGATGCGGATCAGGTCGCGAGGTCGCATGCGATGGAAGACGTCGTCCGTGAAGCGGCCGCCCGGCATGTGGCGCACGTGGACCTCGAGCCGGGTCACGCCGCCGCCCGCGGGAGGCACCGCGATCGAGTACGACCGGCGTGCGCCGTCGGGCAGATGGATGTCCATGTATTGCCCCGCGGCGAAGCGCACCGGCTCGTTGGACGGCGTGCCGATCTGCAGCGCCATCACGTCCGGCGCCAGCCGGGTCATCGCCAGGATGCGGGCCGGCAGGTGTTGCGCGGGGAAGCTGGCCGACGGATCGAGTTCGTCGATCTCGATCGTGCAGTCCGACACGGGTCGCGCCTGGCACAGGTGGACGAAGCCGGCGGCACGATCCGCGTCGGTCAGGTAGGCGGGGTGCACGTCGCCCACGTCGACCGATCCTGCGACGACGCGTCCGCGGCAGGTGCGGCAGATGCCGGAGCGACAGCTGAAGGGCAGTCCGAGACCCTGGGTCAGGCCCGCGTCGAGGATGCTGATCTCCGCGTCGCAACGCACCACGTGACCGCTCGGCTGAAACGTGACGACGTGGCTCACGCGATCGATCTCGTGCAGCCTGCGGCAGCCGACGCGGCCTGCCCGGGCTCGCCGCAGGTCCGCTTCGCGGCACCGCGGCGGGTGGGCTCCGAGGTCGCCGCGTCGAGCGTCGACGAGTACGGCATGCCGCGTCGCTCGCGTGTCAGCATCGGAGTTCCGACGGCTGCGATGCCATCGTGAAACGATCGACGACCGCGGCGTCGAGTGGCGATGAGCGGCGGTGGCGACGGATGGTGGGTACCGTCATGCGGGTCTCCTGTGCGCCGACGAATCGCGACGCTAGGTGTGAAGGCCCAATAGGTTGTACGTGTCCATTCGGACTGGATTTGAGAGACTGGGAATCGCCAAACCCCTCAATCTT
>CAHJXF010000019.1 GCA_903644065.1 Betaproteobacteria bacterium | reverse complement strand
GGACCCAAGTGGCTTGTCCCGCGCGGCGCCCTGAACTTGGGCCCCGGCCTTCGCCGGGGTGACGAATTGGTGAAGCGTGCGCGCGGCGCTGGTTGCCGGCCTGCCGGTAAACCGCCTCGATCTCTCGTCTTGCCGATCGCGACTCGCTTGCTGATCGATGGACGATACCGATCACTCATCTTCGTCGTCCCGGCGAAGGCCGGGATCCAAGTTGCTTGTCCGCGCAGCGCCCACGGAGCGAACCTATCCGCAAATTCACATCCCCCACGCCAGCAACGCGAACGACGCGAGCCAGTGCGTGCCGACGTAATGCCCGTCCGCCACGTGCGGCAACGACTCGGCCCGATGCGCATGGATGGCGAGGCGAACAGGCGTCCGCAGCGCATCGGGCAGCACGTCGACCAGCTGCGACCAGCACCACGCGCGGGCGAGGTTGAGGCCGTCGATGTGGGCGAGGCGCGCATCGCCGCGGTCGCTCGGCTGCAGCGGCGTCAGCCAGTGCGTCAGCGCCGCCGCGTCCGGCGCGAAAGCGTCCCACCAGCGATGGAAGCGCGCTTCGGCGACGGGATCGAAACCGTCGTCGGTCGCATGGAACACGCGCTTCATCAGCACCGCTTCCAGCAGGCCGTTCGACAGGAAGTCCTCGCTGCCGGTCTCGTAGCCGATCGGATAGGCACGGTCGTCGGCGAACCACGCCGACGCCTTCGCGACGAGGGTCTTCCGGAGATCCGCGTCGCCGGCCGCTTCCGCGTAGTCGAGCATCAGCAGCAGCGCGAACGCGCTGTTCGCGTGCGCACCGGTCCGCGCCGGATGCACCGCGCGCGGAAGGTAGGCCGCGACGCGTGCGACGAACGCGTCGGCCAGCGGCTGCACGCGATCGCGCCACCCGGCGAAGCGCGCGTCGGCGACCGCGCCGCGATGCAGCGCCGCGCTCAGCTTCAACAGCCAGGCCCAGCCGTACGGTCGCTCGAACGACGCGCTGGCCGGCCGTGCGAGATACGCCAGCTCGCCCTCGATGCGCCCGGCCCGGAAGTGGTCGTCGAGCCGTTCGGCGATGGCATCGGCCTCGGGCAGCGACGGGAAGTGGGCCAGCAACGTGACCAGCGTCCAGTGCATGTGCACCGACGAATGCCAGTCGTAGCTGCCGTAGAAGACCGGATGCAGCGCGACCGGCCGCAGGACGTCGGACGCGTCCTGCATCAGGTGATCGAGCTTGTTGGGAAATTCGCGCACGACGTTGTCGAGCGCGACCCGCGCGTAGCGACTCGCCGTCGTCGCGTCGAGCGACGCCGCGGGACCGGTCATCGACGGCGCGGCGTCACGTGGCGACGTCGTGCAGCGTCATGTGCGATGACCGGCGACGTCATGCGGGATGTCGAGCGACGCCGTGGGCACGGTCGTCGACGATGCGGCGTCATCCGCGACATCGCGCAGCGTCATGCACGATGTCGAGCGACGCTGTAGACCCGGTCGTCGACGATTCAGCGTCATCCGCGACATCGCGCAGCGTCGTGCACGATGTCGAGCGCCGCCGTGGGCACGGTCGCCGCCGATGCGGCGTCATGCGCGGCATCACGCGGCTCTACGCGACAGGCAGGTACTTCTCGACCAGGCGCACCCAGTAGGTCGCACCGATCGGGATCAGTTCGTCGTTGAAGTCGTAGCTCGGGTTGTGCAGCATGCACGGACCCAGGCCGTGGCCCATCTCGCGATGCTCGCCGTCGCCGTTGCCGATGAAGGCGTAGCAGCCGGGCCGCGCCAGCAGCATGAAGGCGAAGTCCTCGGCGCCCATCGTGGGCTCGATGTCGGTCCGCGTGGCGGCGTCGCCCACCACGTCGCGCATCACGTCGGCCGCGAAGGCGGTCTCGTTGGCATGATTGATGGTGGGCGGATAGTTGCGGTCGAAGGTCATGTTCGCCTCGGCGCCGAAGGTCGCGGCCGTACCGGCGACGATGCGCCGCATGCCGTCCTCGATGAGATCCAGCACCTCGGTGGTAAAGGTGCGCACCGTGCCGCGCACGACGGCTTCGTTGGGAATGATGTTGTAGGCGTCGCCCGCGTGGATCTGCGTGATCGACAGCACCGCCGTGTCGATCGGCTTCTTGTTGCGCGTGATCAGCGTCTGCAGGTTCTGCGCCAGCGCCACGGCGACCATGATCGGGTCGGTGCCGTCGTGCGGCATCGCCGCGTGCGCGCCGCGGCCGGTGACGACGATCTCGAACTGGTTGGCCGACGCCATCATCGGTCCGGCCCGCACCCCGAACGTGCCGGCGGCCACGCCCGGCCAGTTGTGGATGCCGAACACCGCATCGCACGGGAAGCGTTCGAAGAGGCCGTCCTCGATCATCACGCGCGCCCCGCCGCCGCCCTCCTCGGCGGGCTGGAAGATCACGTTCAGCGTGCCGTCGAACGCGCGCGACTCGGCCAGGTACTGCGCGGCGGCCAGCAGCATCGCCGTGTGGCCGTCGTGCCCGCACGCGTGCATGCGGCCCTCGTGCTGCGAGCGATGGGCGAACCGGTTGTGCTCCACCAGCGGCAGCGCGTCCATGTCGGCTCGCAGCCCGATCGACTTCGTGCCGCTGCCGCTCGCGAGGGTCCCGACGACGCCGGTCCGGCCGAGGCCGCGATGCACCGCATAGCCCCATTCCTCGAGCTTCCGGGCGACCACGTCGGCGGTGCGCACCTCCTCGAACTTGAGCTCCGGATGCGCGTGCAGGTCGCGCCGGATGGCCGCGATGTCGGACTGGAAGTGGACGATGCGATCGATCAGGTTCATGACGAATCTCGGTGACTCGGTGGAGGCGCGACGACCCGGACGGCGGTGGGACGCGGACGCTGCGGTCTCGCTGCGACCTGGATGCGGTCTTGCCGCTACCTCGAATCGGCGCGGCATCGTGGCCGGCGATCCGGCTCGCACCGCCTGCAGACCGGCGGTTCGACGGAAGCCCGTTCGTGGTCCGAAGCAATGCGTTCACAGCCGGTCGGCGCGTCGTCGAAGGCTATCATGCGGCGCCCCTCCGAACCCATGCTCGCCTTCCTGATCCGCCGCTCGCTGCAGGGCATCGCCGTGTTGTGCGCGATGTCGATCATCGTCTTCGCCGGCGTCTACGTGATCGGCGATCCGGTGCTGGTCATGATCAGCCCCGAGGCGAGCCAGGCCGAGGTGACGGCGACGCGGGTCGCGCTCGGCCTCGAGCAGCCGCTCTGGGTGCAGTACGGCCGCTTCGTCGAGCACGCGCTGTCGGGCGACCTCGGCCGCTCGTACGCGTACAGCACGCCCGCGATCGGCCTGATCCTCGAACGCATGCCGGCGACGCTGGAGCTGGCGCTGGTCGCGCTGCTGATCGCGATCGCGGTCGGCCTCCCGCTCGGCCTGTGGGCCGCCCTCGCGCCCGACACGTTCGCCGGCCGCGCCATCATGACCGGCTCGATCCTCGGCTTCTCGCTGCCCACCTTCTGGGTCGGCGTGATCCTCATCATGGCGTTCTCGGTCGGCCTCGGCTGGTTGCCCGCGTCGGGTCGCGGCCAGACCGTCGACGTCCTCGGCCTGAAGCTGTCGATTTTGACGCTCGACGGCTGGAAGCATCTGCTGCTGCCGGCCGTCAACCTCGCGCTGTTCAAGTTCGCGCTGATCGTGAGGCTGGTGCGCGGCGGCACGCGCGACGCGCTGGTCACCGACTACGTGCGCTTCGCGCGGGCCCGGGGCGTGCCCGAGTCGCGCATCGTCGGCGTGCACGTGCTGAAGAACATCCTGATCCCGATCGTCACGGTGCTCGGACTCGAGTTCGGCTCGATGATCGCGTTCTCGATCGTCACCGAGTCGATCTTCGCGTGGCCGGGAATGGGCAAGCTGATCATCGACTCGATCGGGGTGCTCGACCGGCCGGTGATCGTGGCCTATCTGCTGGTCGTGGTGACGCTGTTCGTCGTCGTCAACTTCGCGGTCGACCTGGCCTACGCGGCGCTCGATCCGCGCGTGCGCCTGGCGGGTCGATGACCACGCGGTCATGAGCGATTCGATCGAGACGCACGCCGCGACCGACACGTCCGACACGACCGTCGCGTGCTCCAAGTCCGACACGTCCTCCACGTCCTCCACGTCCTCAACGTCCGACACCTCCGACGACTCCGCCGCGTCTGGCACGTCCGGCCCGTCCGGCACGACTGCAACATCCGCTGAGTCCGTCGCATCCGGCGCGTCCCCCGCGTCCCCCGCGTCCCCCGCGTCCATTGCGTCCGTCGCATCGGTCCACGATGCCGCCGGGGACGTCACGGTCGTCGAGCCCGGGCAGGGCCTGCTCGACGTCGCCGGCCCGTCGCGACGGCGCTGGCTGGCCGACTTCGCGCGCGATCCCACGGCCCTGCTCGGCGCGGCGCTGCTCGGCCTGCTGGTCGTGGTGGCGCTGGTGGGCCCGTGGCTGGTGCCGCAGAACCCCTACGACCTCGCGCAGCTCGACATCCTCGACGCCCGCCTGCCGCCCGGCTCGGCCGCGGGCGAGGGGCACGGGCACTACTGGCTCGGCACCGACAGCCAGGGCCGCGACATGCTGTCGGCGATGGTCTACGGCCTGCGCATCAGCGTCGCCATCGGGCTGGTGTCGACCGTCTTCGCCGCGCTGTTCGGCGTCTCGCTCGGACTCGTCGCGGGCTACCGCGGCGGCCGCGTCGACGCGCTCGTCATGCGCGTCGCCGACCTGCAGCTGTCGATCCCGTCGATCCTCGTCGCGCTGATCCTGCTGGCGTTCCTCAGGCCCGGCCTCGCCAACGTCGTCATCGCGCTGATCACCGTGCAATGGGCCTACTACGCGCGCACCGCGCGGGCCACGGCGCTGGTCGAGCGCAACAAGGAGTACGTGCTGGCCGCCGAGGCCTTCGGCGCGTCGTCGTCGCGCATCGTGTTCCGCCACCTGCTGCCCAACTGCCTGCCGCCGCTGCTGGTGGTGGCCGCGCTGCAGATCGCGGGCGCCATCACGCTCGAGGCCACGCTGTCGTTCCTCGGCCTCGGCGTGCCGATCACCGAACCGTCGCTCGGCCTCCTGATCGCCAACGGCTTCCAGCTGCTGTTCGCCGGCAAGTACTGGATCGGCATCTATCCGGGCCTGGTGCTGGGGGCGCTGATCGTGTCGCTCAATCTCGTCGCCGACCGCTTGAGCGAGCTGGCCAATCCGCGCCTGCAGCGGCATTGATCACGCGTTTTCGGGCACGCGGGACCGGCCCGTCCGACCGTCACGACGCGGGGGTAGACTGAAGCCTCCTCATTGCTCGCGACGCCTCATGAACACCCGACTTCCGACCTTTGCGCCTGCCGCGGCAGCCGTGCTCGGCAGCGCCACCGACAGCGCCCTCCCGGCGTCGCCATCGCCCGAGGCGCTGGCGATGATCGAGCACCTGATCCGCTTCGACACCACGTCGCGCGAATCGAACCTCGGCCTGATCGAATGGGCCCGCGATCATCTCGAACGGCTCGGCGCCACAACGCGGCTGACCTACGACGCGAAGGGCGTCAAGGCCAATCTCTTCGCGACGCTCGGCGAAGGTCGCCATCCCGGCATCATCCTGTCGGGCCACACCGACACCGTGCCGGTCGACGGACAGGCATGGCGCACCGACCCGTTCACGCCGACCGTGATCGACGGCCGCCTCCACGCGCGCGGCTCGGCCGACATGAAGGGCTACCTCGGGGTTGCCTTGAAGCAGGCGCCCACCTTCCTCGCGGCGATCGACGCCGGCCGGCTCGACGCGCCGATCCACTACTCTTTGTCGTACGACGAGGAGATCGGCTGCATCGGCGTGCGCGGCCTGATCGCCGACCTGCAGGCCACCGGCCTCGTCGCGGCGGGCTGCATCGTCGGCGAGCCCACCAGCATGCAGCCGATCATCGCGCACAAGGGCACGCATCGTTTCCGCTGCCACGTGCACGGCCGCGAGGCGCACTCCAGCTACACCACGCACGGCGTCAACGCGATCGAGTATGCGGCGCGGCTGGTGGTCTTCATCCGCGACCTCGCCGACCGCCTGGCCGCGACCGAGGTGCGCGACTACGGCTTCAACGTACCGTATTCCACGCTGTCGACCGGCGTGATCCACGGCGGCATCGCGGCCAACGTCATCCCCAAGTCGTGCGAGGTGCAGTTCGACATGCGCACGCTGCCGTCGGCGTCGTCGGACGCGCTGTACGCCGAGATCGTCGACTACGCGAGGCAGCTCGAGGCCGCGATGCAGAAGGAGGACGCGGCGGGCCGCATCGAGATGACGTGGGAGAGTTCCACCGACGGGCTCGCCGCCCACGAGGACGACGCGATCGTGCAACTGGCGCGAAAGCTGTCGCGCAACGACGCGACCGGCAAGGTGTCGTACGGCACCGAGGCCGGCCTGTTCCAGCAGATCGGCATTCCCACCGTGATCTGCGGGCCCGGCGACATCGCGCAGGCCCACGGGCCGGACGAGTTCGTCGCGCTCGACCAGCTCGCGCAGTGCGAGCGCTTCATGCAGGGGCTGGCCGGCGGCTGAGCGAGGTCGGGTGCGCTGCGCGCCGACCGCGGCGACGCGCGAGGGCGCGACCGCGCCGTCGGATGTCAGAGCCCCGGTCGGGCGCGACACGCATGGCGCCCGGTACCCACGCGACACGCCGCACGGCGCCCGCGCCTAACGCGACACGCCACAGGCGACAGGCGACAGGCGGCACGCGACAGGCGATACGCGATACGCGATACGCGATACGCGATACGCGATACGCGATACGCGATACGCGATACGCGATACGCGGCACGCGATACGCGGCACGCGATACGCGATACGCGAGGAGCGACCGCGCCGTCGTTCGTCAGAACACCATGCCGCCCGCGACGTCGATCGTGCTGCCGGTGACCCACGCGGCATCGGCGGACACCGCATACGACACCGCCGCCGCGATGTCGGCCGGCTGGCCGACGCGCCCGAGCGGCGTCTTGCCGACCAGGTAGTCGCTCATGCCCTTCGCCGACTCGGCGTTGCCTTCGGTCGCGACGAAGCCGGGCGCGATGCCGACGACCCGGATGCCGCGCGGCCCGAGCTCCATGCCGAGCGAGCGGGTCAGCGTGTCGACCGCGCCCTTCGTCGCGCAGTACACGTGGACCATCGGGTAGGGGCTCTTGGCCAGCCCCGAACTGATGTTGACGATCACCGCGCCGGACGTCATGACCCGCGCGGCCGCCTGCGTGGCCAGCAGCAGCCCGCGCACGTTGAGCGCGAAGTGGTCGTCGAAGCTCTGCGCCGTCAACTGCTCGAGCGAGTCGACGCGATAGATGCCCGCGTTGTTGACCAGGATGTCGAGCCGGCCGTACGTGGAGACCGCCGCGTCGATCAGCGGCTGGATCTCGTCGGGCCGCGACAGGTCGGCCCTGACCGCGACGGCTTCACCGCCGGCCGCGACGATGCGGCCGACGACCGCCTCCGCGTCCGCTTGGCCGCTGACGTAGTTGACGACGACGCGCGCGCCGTCGGCGGCGAGGCGCAGCGCGGTGCCCGCGCCGATACCCTTGGACGAACCGGTGACGATCGCCACCTTGCCGGAAAGATCGCTCATCTTGCTGCTCCCATGAATGAAGGCAGGAAGATACGGGCGGGTCAGCCTGAAGATAAGGGGCATGCCGCGTCACGTAGAATGAAGCATTGCTTCATAATTGACCGCTTCAAAATCGACCGCTTCAAAATCGAGCGCTTTGGATCGAGCGCTTCGATCGAACGCTTTCGATCGAGCGGTTTCGATCGAGCGGTTTGAACCGACCGCTTTTTCATCGACCGCTTTCCGTCGACCGCTTCTTGATCGACCGCTTTCGGTCGACCGCTCCTGATCGACCGCTTTTGATCGACCGCTTCACAGTCGACCGCTCTGCAGTCGACCGCGTTACACCCGACCGCGTCACACCCGACCGCTTCGCACACGCCCTTGTCCCCCGAGCTTCTTCCTTCCCTGGCCGTCTTCGAGCGCGTCGCGCGCCATGCGAGCTTCACGCGCGCCGCGACCGAGCTCGGGCTGTCGCCGTCGGCGGTTTCGCAATCGATGCGCAGCCTCGAGAGCCGGCTCGGCGTCCGCCTCCTCAACCGCTCGACGCGTCGCGTCGGCGTGACCGAGATCGGGCAGCGGCTGCTGCTCGACGCGCAGCCGGCGCTGGCCGCGCTGACGCGCGCGGTCGAGGACGTCAACGACTCGCGCGACCAGCCGATCGGCGTGCTGCGCCTCAACCTGTCGCGCACGGCCGCGGACCTGATCGTCGTGCCGCATCTGGCCGACTTCCTCGAGGCGTACCCCGACGTGACGGTGGAGCTGGCCTGCGACAACGCGCTGATCGACCTGGCCCGCGGCGACTTCGACGCGGGCATCCGCTTCGGCAAGAATCTCGCGCAGGAAGTCGTCGCAGTGCCGCTCGGCGGACGACAGCGCCTGGCGACGGTCGCGGCACCGCGCTACCTCGACGGGCGCACGGCGCCGCGCAAGCCAGAGGACCTGCACCGGCATCGTTGCGTCAACGTGCGCCTCGCGAGCGGCCTGTACCGCTGGGAGTACGAGCGGCGCGGTCAGGCGTTCGAGATCGAGACGAGCGGACCGCTGGTGACCAACGACGGCGACACCGCGCTTGCCGCCGTCCTCGCCGGCTGCGGCATCGGCTGCGCCTTCGAGGTCCAGGTGCGCGACGCGCTCGCCGACGGGCGGCTGGTCCCGCTGCTGAAGCCTTGGTGGCCGGCGCTGGCCGGCCTGCATCTCTACTTCTCGAGTCGGCAGCAGGTGCCGAGAAAGCTGCGCGTGTTCGTGGACTTCATGAAAAGCCGGCTCGCGGGTCCGTGATGGCGGTACGACGGCACCGTGCTCCCCCGTCATTCGCAGGAACGACTGGGCCGTCGCGACGCAGCACGAGGCGAGGCAGCGATGCGCACGTGATCGGAGACGTGACCTGCGCCGGGTGCGACGTGGCGTCTGGGTACGCCGCGCCGGGCGGGCGATTCGCCACGACCAAGCTGCACTCGTTCGGAAACCGCAGGCTTGAGCCGGGACGGGCGCGCGGCCTGACGTCAATGTCGCGAGAGCCTCGACGATCGTGAGGCGGGCCCGCTTCCGGTGCCGAGGCCTTGCAGCTGACCGGAGTCAGCTGACGGCCAGGAGCGGCCGGTCTACGTCGCCACGATGACCGCTTCAGACTGACTGTGGCCGCTCCGGTCCTCATCGCAAAACCAAGCTGCGGCCGAAAGCTCATGTTCAACTTCGCGAACGGCAGGCGTCCGCTGGGTTGGCGGACTGGTCGTTCGTGGTGGACTGGCGCCGGGGAAGCGCAATGACTGCGCTCGCCGCGACCGAACCGGAGCTCCCGACCCGGAGAAGACAGCATTCCGGGCACATCGAGATCGCTGCTCTTCACAGCGTGGACGTGACCGGCGATAGACCATAATCCGTCATCGACTAAATGGGAGATGACGATGGCAGAAGCAAAGATCGAAGCGGGCGGTACGGAGCGCACAACGATCGACTTGAACGACGACGCGAACGTTAGCGCTTGGGCCAAGAAGTTGGATGCTTCGCCCGAACAGATCCGAGAGGCCGTCGAAGCGAAGGGGAATCAGGCGGCCGATGTGGAGATGCATCTGAAGGGCAGCCATGCCACGACCAATGCAGACCAGGAAGCGCGCGTGGAAACGACGAAGGACCCTCGCTAGGCCAACCTCGCGTTCTGTAATTGGCTCCTCCGCTTCCGGCGGTCACTCACGTTTTGCGTTGAGAATGCGATTTACGTCGGTCAGTGTCATGCGGTCGGTCGATCCGCCGAAGCAACGGTCTGTCACTGGCCGAGTCGCGAGTCCACCCGCACTCCGCGAAGCCGACGCTCGCAAGGAACCACTGGTGGCACTCGATGGTTGATCGAACGGGCCCCCGGTGCCCCGATCGTGGCCGTCGCGGTGGCGGCGCGCATGAGCGAAGATCCGAAGAGCTTCGCTTCTGGCAGGTCCCACGTTGAAACCCCAACTGTCGCTGCTCGAGGCCCGTATCCTCGGCGTGCTCGTCGAAAAAGAACGGACGGTTCCCGACATCTATCCGCTGTCGTCGAACGCGCTGACGGCGGGCTGCAACCAGAGGAACAACCGCCACCCGGTGCTGAACACGTCGGAAATCGACGTCCAGGCCGCGATCGACCGGCTCAAACTGCTTTCGCTGGTGATCGAATCAAGCGGATCCCGCGTCATGCGTTATTCGCAAAACATCGGCCGTGTGCTGAAAGTGCCGAGCGAAGCGGTCGCGCTGCTCGCCGCGCTATGGCTGCGAGGCCCGCAGACCGTGGCCGAACTGCGCGCGACGACTGAACGACTGCATCGGTTCGCCGACGTCAGCTCGGTCGAGGGGTTCCTCCAACAACTCGCAGAACGCTCCCTCGAGTCCGGCGGTCCATTGGTGCGCTTGCTGCCGCGCGCCGCCGGGGCTCGCGAGCCGCGCTGGTTGGATCTCGTCAGCCCGGCTGCGGAAGCAACGAACGCGGAGTCCGGTCGTGAGCAGGAGGTTGGCGTCGCACCGGGTCCTGAATGGCGCGTGGAGATGGAGCAACTGCGCGCCGAACTGCAGGCCCTCCGCGAGCGGGTACGGCTCCTAGAGCATCACGGTCCGGTTGGCTGAGCGCGATCAGCAGCATACACCGCGAGTGAGGACCCGTTTGTGGGCTACCGGCCAGAAGCGGACATTAACGAAGGTCGGTACGCCGCTCCGCGTTCCAGCGAACTCGATCTATCAATGTTCGTCTTCCTCGTCTTGAGTAAGAAGAAGGTCAATTTGAGCCTTGAGGCGCTGTCTATCCGCGGCGAAGAAGGGTGTCGGGATCACTAGCCAAGCTCGGCGGCCACCTGGCAACCTCACTGGGATCCGGTCATGTTCTCCTTCTTGAGTAAGTTCCGGAGCCTGGGAGCTATTGGCGGACGGCGACGCGGAGGCCGGACGCGTCTCGGGCATTGATTCCTGTGGTGCTGCAGCCAAAGGCGCCTCAACTTGCGGGGCTTGCCCAGGGAAAGAGGAATCGTCCTTGATTTGAGTGTCCGATTCAGCGCCGTCGAAGTAGCTTGTGAATTCGACGGAGCGACGAAACACCAATACGACCTCGGAAGCGGAGGCGGGGAGAAATCCTCGCTGGATCAAGTCGTACTTGAGGTTTGCATCCGAGGGAAGCCCTGTCGAATATTTCTCAAGAAGTTCGCTAAACAGAGCAGGTCTGCGCAGGAAATTCAGCAAGAACGACCTCTTCAGGGCTTCATCTGGGGCGAATTTAAACGCCTCCACCTCCTTGGTGACGGCCAAGTACCCGTCCTTAGGCCGCTCGAGCAGGCCGTAGTAGCGAAGTGAAGCCAGCGCTGAGAGGGCAGATCCGCTAGACGCTCCCTTGTAGCCAAGGTTTTGCGCAACTACATCTGTCGGCGCCGGATGAAGTCGCTCCCTGTCGTATGCCTTCATCACCCGATCGACCGCCTCATCTAGCGGCAGAGTCGGAGCTCGCGGGCTCTTCTTGCGTGGAATGACGGCAGCATCAACCATAGACTTCCCCCAAGAAATCATTCGACCGGTAGAAGAATAACACGACTTATGCTCCAGAAACGTGCTGCATCCGTATACTTGCAGCGTACGTCATCTTTTTCAGCTAAGCCGCTCCTGTACAACGGTTTCTAGTTTCCAGAAAATAGAAATTTAGCCGATTGTATGCTATAAGCTAATTCTTTCTTGTTTCTAGAAAGGAGAAAACAATATGAGCGCGGCGAAGCAGCTAATCCTCAAGCCGCAAGATTTGATCGTTGCACTTAAGGTGGCAATCAGCGCCCCGCGTGATCTAACACTGACGGTCCTCGGTCAAGAACTGTCGCTGGTTGTGTCGGCCGTCCACGGCTCGATCAGACGGTGCGAGCACGCGCGGCTGCTTAGCAGATCCGGCGGATCGATTGCTCCGCTGCTCCCGGCACTACTCGAATTCACCGTGCACGGCGCGCGTTATGCGTTTCCTGCGATGCAAGGAACGCTTACCCGTGGCATTGCCACGTCACTCGCCGGACCATCCCTTCGCCAACACTTCGACCAGTCGAAGTCCATGCCACTCGTCTGGCCGGATTCGTTAGGGGACTCATACGGGCCGAGCCTTGTCCCGCTGCATCAGATCGCGGTCCCAGCTTCTAAGCAGGATGCTGGTCTCTTCGATGTGCTCACCCTATTGGATGCCGTCCGCGCTGGCGCCGCGCGGGAACGAGAACTTGCAACCAGTCTCCTCATGGAGCGACTTTCATGAACGGAAATGATCCGAACATCGCAGCATTGGAGATGGTTGCCGCAACACTAGGAGATCTGTGCAGCGAGCTCGTTCTTGTGGGAGGGTGCTCCGTTGGCCTTCTTATCTCCGACCCTGCAAGTCCTCCCGTACGCGAGACCCTAGACGTCGATCTAGTCGCGGAAGTCACGACTATCGGCGAGTACTACGGATTGTGCGAGAAGCTCGGGGCAAGGGGCTTCAGGCAGAGTCCTGAGGATGGACATTTGTGCCGATGGACACGGGGGACTATGAAACTGGATGTCATGCCTAGTAGCGACAAGGTATTAGGGCACTCAACGAATCGCTGGTACCCCGACGCCATCGCGACCGCTAGCCACATTGTCTTGGACAACGGCATAACCGTGCTTGTTGTAAGCGCGCCGCTATTCTTGGCGACGAAGCTGGAGGCATTCTTTGACAGGGGCCGGAGCGATTTCGCGACAAGCCACGACCTTGAAGACATCATTAACGTCGTCGATGGGCGGCCCGAGCTAGTTGACGAGATGGATGCTGCTCCGAGCGCAGTACGCGAATATTTGCGCGATGAGCTTGATGCGCTTTTGGCGAACAAGTCGTTCGCCGAAGCGATACCGATGCATTTGCGAGGTGACGCGGCCAGCCAAGCTCGAGCACCTCTAATTTTGTCGCGTCTTCGCCTACTGGCTGGCCTGTAAGGCTGCGGTGAATCACGTAGGTCGTTAATCGGTCGCATCTTGGCGCAGCGCAGGAATCGCGCTGCAGATGTCCGCTTCGGGTCGGTGAGAGACCGACGATCTGAGTCTAGCGTCACGCGTGCCCACGGCGCATCGTCATCATTCCTCAACTACGCGGGAGATGATCATGACTTCTGTTCAGTGCGCGACACGGTCGCCTTGGAACAAAGGCAAGCTGATCGGCCAGAAGGCACCGCTACGAGTACGCGACGTATGGGCCATCCGCACGCGTTTGCAGCTTCAAGATCGAGTGCGAGACCTTGCACTGTTTAACCTTGGCATCGACAGTAGGCTGCGCGGCTGTGACCTCGTTGGTCTTCGAGTTCGTGACGTTGGGCATGGGGCCGCCGTTGCATCCCGTACGCTAGTCATGCAACAGAAGACAGGTCGACCCGTCCAGTTCGAGCTCACCGCGCAAACCCGTGAAGCTGTTGCTGCTTGGATCGCCCGAGCCCACTTGGTCAGCGACGACTTTCTGTTTCCCAGTCGAAAATCCATGGATCCGATCACCTTGGGACAAGGCAGTATGCGATGGTCGTTAGGGGATGGGTAGGCGAGATTGGTCTTGAGCCGACGGCGTACGGGACGCACACCATGCGGCGGACGAAGGCGACTTTGATCTACCGACGTACCAAGAACCTGCGTGCGGTCCAGTTTCTGCTGGGCCACACGAAGCTGGAGAGTACGGTTCGATACCTTGGTATCGAGGCGGAGGACGCGCTCGAGATCTCCGAGCAGACCGACGTGTGAGGACAACCCGGAAGCGCCCTTCACAACCGAGGAGGCGCCTGCCGGCCAGAAGCAGATTTAGCTCCTGCAGGCGTCGACGGGCGCCGTTGACGTCGGTAGTATTGGCAGTCGACCGCTTGGAACGCATTTCACTGCCTTAATCGATCTCAACTCTCTACTAACTAGCAAAATGGCGCTCTTTGAATTTGAGAACGATAGCTTGACCGCCGTGCCGCCAACCGATTTCTTCACAATCGGACTTCGCGAACGCCAAGACATACAACGCGTTCTAAGGCGGAACATAGCGTCTATCACGCCGGGCGTTGAGACAATGGTCCTTGCCGAGGAATACTGCGACTGGGCGGACGCGAAAAGGCGGATAGACTTGCTCTGTCTTGACTCTGAGATGAACCTTGTCGTTATTGAGCTCAAGCGAACTGATTCTGGTGGCCACTCGGACTTACAAGCGCTCCGATATGCCGCAATGGTTGCCCCTATGAAGTTTGAACAGGCGGTTGATGCACATCGCGCTTACTTGGCCGGCCTAGGGGAGGACTCGGATGGAGCAGAGCAGTCTATACGGAGGTTTTTAGGGGTTGAAGACGAAACTATCGTTTTTACTGACACTGTGCGTATTGTTCTTGCTTCAGCCGACTTTTCGAAAGAATTAACGACCACCGTGTTGTGGTTGAACTCGCGGGGCCGCTTAGATATCCGCTGTGTGCAAATGCGTCCCATCTCTTTTGCAGGTCGGATTCTATTTGACGTTGAACAAGTAATACCTTTACCTGCTGCGGCTGAATATACAGTGGCAATTAGGGAGAAGACGCTTGAGAAGGAGTCTGCGGCGTCGAGCGGGAAGGACTACACAAGGTTCGATCTTGTGATCGGCTCAGTTTCTTTTGCAAATCTGCCAAAGAGGCGTTTTATTTATCATGTCGTGGCTGAGGCGCTACGCTTGGGATTGAGTCCGGATGCAGTGAGAAATAGCATTCCTTGGAAACCTGCGAGCATGTTCATCGCGGCGGAGGGAAAGGTCTCAGGAACGGAATTGCTCGCGACAGCCGACGCCGATGGTAGAAACTACTTCATCCGCGATGAAGAACTGTTTTTTGTTAATAAAAATACATACGCTCTTACCAATCAATGGGGAAAACGTACGCAAGAGGCGGTAGATAACATAATCACCGTTCTCCCGCCCAACCACGAAGTGAGCTATAAAACTTGCTAATGGATGTGCCGTCTCTCGGAATGCAGTGGATGAGTAGGTGAATGACCCGCTAGTCGCGACGTAGTGTGAAACAAAATGCGACCGGGTTGCCCGGTAGATGCTGCGCGCAACAGCGGTCATTCATCGGCGCAGGTCAGTCCGCTTCGGGTCGGAAGCGGACATGACACGAACGAACGCCGGCTACCGCAACCGCTGCTTCGCTGCCTTCCGCCGTCGATCTGCGGATGTGTCGTACAGCGCGTCGACCACGCTTTGCTGTACGGGTCGTCTGCTGCAGACAGTCACGCGCGCCCATCGTCTCGATCAGGCCTGCCAGACGCCGTAGCCCGCTTCGCGCAGAGCGATCCCTAGCTCCACTTCCATGTCGCAGGCGGCTCGGTAGGGCATCGGGTTGTACATCTCGTAGAGCGCCGGCACCAGCCGCAGCCCGTAGACCTGAACGAAACGGTTGGCCTGGATACCGGCCTTGTGCTTGTCGAAACGGACGTCTGGATCGAGGCCCGTCATACCGACGTAGACGAACGGCATTCCCAGCCGATAGTCCGGGTTTGCCTTCCGGAACCGGACTTCATTCCAGACCCGGTCGGCGAGTTCGACGACGTAGACATGATGGTGGTGGCGCGACATGCGTTCGCCGCTCGGACGTCCCGCTCGTGGAATGGGCTCGGAACGGCTGGCTGCGTCGTCAGGTACTGCAGTGCGAGCTTCGATCAGGCATGGCGCAGCAGCCGCCAAGCAGAAGTCGGTCGATGCCTAGGCCCGGTCATCCGCTGCAATCCTGGCCGAGCCGAGCTGCTCCTGCAGTCGATCGATCGCTCTCGCGGCGCCGCGCACTTGGAAGAACGCGCCGTCGGCATCCGCGCGCTCGGACAACACTTCGCACTGGGTGAAGATCTCACCACGCAGCCGTTGTGCGGTCCAGGGCACGAAGAGTTTCGCCTCGACGAGATCCCGCTGGAAACGAGAAACGATGAGGCCGTGCAGCCGACTGACATCCGCGGGACGCAGTGCACTCATGACGAGGGCATCCGGATATTTGCCGCGCAGCGCCGCTGCGCGATCACTCTCGGCTTCGACGTCGCCCACGTCGTCGATCTTGTTGAAGATCTTGATGCGCGGAACATGGTCGGCATGGATATCGCGCAGCACGTCTTCGGTTACCTCGAGTTGCCTCTCGAACCCGGGATCGCTCGCGTCGATCACATGCAGCAGCAACGATGCGTCGAGCGCCTCTTCGAGCGTCGACTTGAACGATTCGACCAGGCCGTGCGGCAGGTTCTTGATGAAACCTACGGTATCGGTCACCAGCACGCGCGGCACGCTTTCCGGTTCGAGGACCCGAACCGTGGTGTCGAGCGTCGCGAACAGTTTGTTGGCGACCAGGACATCGCTGCCGGTCAAGGCGCGCATCAGCGTCGACTTGCCGGCGTTGGTGTAGCCGACGAGCGCCAGCGTGGACGGGCGCTCGCTTCCCTGCCGGCGGGCGCGTTGCGTCTCGCGCTCGACGTGCATGGCCGCGATCTCCTGCTGCAGGGCGGCGATTCGATCGCGGACCTTGCGTCGGTCGAGTTCGGTGTGCGACTCCCCGGCACCGCGACCACCGACACCGCTGCGCTGCCGTCCTTGCGGACCGGCCAGTTTCGCCGCTTCGCGCAGACGCGGCGCCATATAACCGAGCCGCGCCATCTCGACCTGCGCCACCGCGACCCGGGTTCGCGCATTGCGCCTGAAAATTTCGAGGATCAGCATCGTGCGATCCATCACCTCGCAGCCGACCGCCCGTTCGAGATTCCTGGCCTGCGAAGGCGAAATTTCATGGTCGACGAACAGCACTTCGATGGCGGGTGCTTCGATTTCGCCGGTAGGTTCGACGACGACCTGCTCGGCGACGACCTGCTCCTCCGTCGGCTCCTCCGCATCCCGATCGGGCTGCAGCTCGCCTGCGACGTAGGCGCGGATTTCCTGGCGCTTACCGATGCCGAGGTAGCCTGTGGTGTCGAACGTATTGCGGTTCTGGGCGAAGGTGCGAACGACCTTGTAGCCGAGCGTCTTCGCGAGTTCGCGCAACTCCGTCAACGAGGCTTCGAATTCGAGATCGGTCACGTTGGGCAGATGGACCGAGGCGACCGCTGCCAGTTTGGGTGCTTCGATGGTGTCGATCGGCATACTGGTGTCCTGTCCCGCTGATACATGCCATCAGAACGATTTGCTCTGCGTTGAGCGCAAGGCGCATGAGTCGCTGGATAGCCCAGCGATCGAGCGGCTCGTGCAACGCCGCGATCGGCGCGTTTCGAGTCGCCCCGCCGGGGTTCGACCAGGCGGCGCCCTCCGCGACCACACGATCACCACCGACCGGTCGAATCTTAATGGGCCGCAACCCCTGCAAAGCGCTCACTTGGACTCGCCGAGCAGATGACCGCTTCGGGTCGTAAGCGGACACCAGTCCAGTTGCAGCCTCCACCCCACCCGTTGCAGACCGTTCACCTCACCTGCCGCCCAAACACCAGATCCCACACCCCGTGCCCCAGCCGCTTCCCTCGCTTCTCGAACTTGGTCACCGGACGCGTCAGCAACCCATTCTCCGCACTCCCGAACCCCTCGGCCCGATTCAACAATCCCGTCTCGTTCCCCAGCACGTCGAGCATCTGGACCGCGTACTCCTCCCAGTCCGTCGCCAGGTGAATGAAGCCGTCGGCCTTCAGCTTGCCGGCCAGCATCGACACGAACGCCGGCTGGATCAACCGGCGCTTGTTGTGCCGCGCCTTGTGCCACGGATCCGGAAACCACACGAGCACACCCGCCAGCGACGTCGGCGCGATCATCCGTTCGATCACCTCGACCGCGTCGTGCTCCACGATCCGCAGGTTCGTCAGCTCGCTCTCGCCGACGAGCTTCAGCAGCGCGCCCACGCCGGGCGAATGCACCTCGATGCCGAGGAAGTCCACGTCGCGGTGCGCTTCGGCGATCTCCGCCGTGGCCGCGCCCATGCCGAAGCCGATCTCCAGCACCACGGGCGCTTCGCGGCCGAAGAGGCGGGAATAGTCGAGCGGCCGGTCGACGTACGGCACGACGTAGCGGTCGCCGAGCGTGTCGCGGGCGCGCTGTTGCGCCGGCGACGTCCGCCCCGCGCGCGTGACGAAGCTGCGGATGCGGCGATGGTGCGCGGGGACGGGATCGTCCCCTGCCTGCGCGGCGAGCGCTGATTCGTTCTCGGCATTCGGCGCGGACGCTGGTTCGTCCCCGGCCTTCTCGGAATACGGCAGCTCGTCCTCGGCTTCGGTCGCGGGCGCTCGTTCGCTCCCGTCGGTCAGCGTGAACGATGGATCGTGCCCGGCCCTCGTCAAGAGCGCGGATTCGTCCCCGTCGATCGCCGGGAGCGCCGGCGCGTGCCCGTCGGTCGCCGAGGGTGCCGGTGCGTGCCCGCCAGTCGACGAGACCGCCGACTCGTCCCCGCCCTCCCCCGCTCCGCTCAAGCCGCCGACCCGATCACCCCGCCGGTCGGCGACGACGGCGACGCCGAGTACGTCTTCTTCGGCATCCGTCCCGCGCGATACGCCATGCGCCCCGCCTCGACGCCGCGCTTCATCGCCGCGGCCATCAGCACCGGGTCGCGCGCGGCGGCCACCGCCGTGTTCATCAGCACGCCGGCGCAACCCATCTCCATCGCGATCGCGGCGTCCGACGCCGTGCCCACGCCGGCGTCGACCACCACCGGCACCGTGGCCTTCTCGAGGATCAGCCGCAGGTTCCACGGGTTGAGCAGCCCCATGCCCGAGCCGATCAGCGACGCCAGCGGCATCACCGCCACGCAGCCGATGCCTTCGAGCACCCGGGCCTGGATCGGGTCGTCGCTGCAATAGACCATCACCTCGAAGCCTTCGCGCACCAGGATCTCGGCCGCCTTCAGGGTCTCGGGCATGTCGGGGTACAGCGTGTGCGGGTCGCCGAGCACTTCGAGCTTGACCAGCGTGTGATCGCCGTCGTCGCCCGACAGCAGTTCGCGCGCGAGTCGCAGCGTGCGCACCGCGTCGTCGGCCGTGTAGCAGCCGGCGGTGTTGGGCAGCAGCGTGTAGCGCGACGGCGGCAGCGCGTCGAGCAGGCTCGGCGCGTTCGCGTCCTGGCCGATGTTGGTGCGGCGGATGGCGACCGTGACGATCTCGGCGCCGCTCGCCTCCACCGCCAGTCGCGTCTGTTCGAAGTCGCGATACTTGCCGGTGCCGAGCAGCAGGCGCGACGCGAAGCGGTGCCGACCGATGGTCAGCGCGTCGTCGACCGGCTGCGTCGCGCGGCTCGCTGACTCAAGAGGCGCCGCGGAGGCGGCGGGAACCGAGGCCGCGGCATCGCGCTCGGCGACCTCCATCAATCGTTCGCTCGTCCGCATCTTCAACCTCCTCCGACGGCCACGACGATCTCCAGTCGATCGGCCTCGTGCAATGCCGTGCTCGCATGCCGGCTGCGCGGCACGATGGCGCCGTTGAGTTCCACCGCGATGCGCTTGCCCACCAGCCCGCGATCGGCGAGCAACGACGCGACCGAGGCCGTCGGCGGCAGTTGATGCGCTTCGCCGTTGACGTGGACGTGGATCATGAGGGACGGTGGCGCGGTCCGCGTGTTCGACTCGTGAACCGGTCGAACCCGCGAACGTGATCGTTCAGCGCAGCAACACCTGCCGGATCACCAGGCCGAGCGGCAGCAGCATCGGCTGGATCAGCGACATGAGCGGGGCCGGCAGCCGCAGCGGCTTCATCAGCATGCGAATGGCCTGGCCCGCCGGGTAGTGCGCGCGGACGCTGCGCGCGATGCCGCTCTGCATCGCCGCGAAGCGCTTGCCGCCGCGCGCGTCGTCGGGATAGCGCGAATGGTAGGCATGCCAGAGGCCGATCTCGAAATCGCTGTGACGCGACTCGACGAGCCGGTTCTTGAGCGACTGCAGCACGCGAAAGCGGCTGTTCCTCTCCCGCGCGTCGTAGCGATCGAAGAACTTGAGGAAGTGCTTGTAGTGCCGCACCTCGTCGTTGCGGATGTGTTCGGCCAGCTTTCGCAGGACCGGCTCGTCGGCCAGGTCGCGGATCGCCTTGTAGGCCGTCGACGTGCCGGTCTCGACGACGCAGCGCGCGGCCAGTTCCAGTCCTTGCGTGGACTCGTAGCCTTCGGCACCGCACAGCTTCGAATACTCGACGAAGAAGGTCGCGTAGGTCGCGTCCCAGTCGAACTCGGGCCACACCGCCAGCACGTAGGCCTTCAGCGCGCGACCGTGCTGCACCTCCTCGGCTTCCCAGCTGTGGGCCAGCCAGTCGGCGATGTCCGGCTCGTCGTGGAAGAACTCGGCCAGGTTGCCGGCGTAGGTATCGGAGGCGAACTCGATGAACGACGCGGCGGCCAGCATGAACAGCATGTCCTCGCGCCCACGGATTCGCGACAGGTCGATGTCGGCGAGCGGGATGTCCTCGAGCCGCCACGGCAGCGTGCGTCCGGAAGCGGGCGGACTCGTCGGGGCGGGCGTCGTAGCGGTTGCGTCCATGCGTTCGGGGTGAGGCGATCGATGCGGCACGCGCGGCGAACGTGCTGCGCGATGGTTCGAGCGGTGCATTGTGACCGATCGGCGGGCAGCCGGTTCGGCGACTCGCGTGCTGTCCGCATTTTCGCAGAAGACGGCAGGGCCGTCGTAATAGACTTCGCGCTCCGCCCGCGCCGCTCGCACGCCGTCGCAACGTCCGATTTGGCGTCGGCCGATGTCCGCAGCACGTCCAGGCAACGAAATCACTCGCGCCGTTCGCCGCATGCAGCCCGATCCCCGGAGCTCGACCCTGCCGGACCCTGCTCGTCGTCGCTCGAGATCCGGTTCGAGCGCGGCTGCCGACATTTGCGTGGCGGCGCTGCGTCGTGGGCGCCGCCATCGCAGCGGCCCTTCCTGCGAGAAACGCGAACCATCGTGAAGCCGCCGGTCGCATCACGACGCACGGCAGCCCCGCGCATGTCGCACGGGTGC
>CAHJXF010000018.1 GCA_903644065.1 Betaproteobacteria bacterium | reverse complement strand
CGACGCGTCGCGTGGTTCGCGCGCGGGCTCGGCCGCGGGCGGCTGCGAGGCACCGATCCACTTCCAGTACAGCCGCGTGCCGGTCAGCCCGCCGTGCGGCTTCAGCGCGTAGTGCGGCAGTTCGCCGGCCAGGCGGTAGCCGAGTCCTTCGTAGAGCCCGGCCGCGCCCTCGTCGGACGCGGTGTCGAGCACCAGCAGCGTACGGCCCCGCTCGATCGCGAGACGCTCGGCTTCCCGCACCAGCGCCGATGCGATGCCGCGGCCGCGACGGTCGACCCGCGTCATCATCTTGGCGAGCTCGGCGCGATGCGGCTGGTTGGGCGGCAGGTCGAGCAGCAGGCTGAGCGTGCCGACCAGTTGCCCGTCGTCCCGCGCGCCGAGCACGATCCGCTCGCCGCGATCGGCCGCGGCCAGCGCGCGGTCCCAGAACGCGACCGCGTCGTCGATCGACAGCGGGTGCAGGAAGCCGACCGAGCCGCCGCCGGCGACCACGTCGACGAGGATGGCCGCGAGGGCGGCGCTGACGGACGGCGACGAGGTCAGTGGTGTCAGGTCGATCATGCCGAGCTCCCGCGGTCTTCGATCGATCGGGTCAACGCGCGGCCGCCACCGGCGGCAGATGCGGCGTCACCTTCGCGAGCAGGCGTCGCACCAGCTCGGGCGCCATGAAGCCGAAGCGGTCGGGGATGTCGAGGCAGACGACCCGCCGACCGGACAACGTGGCCGCGAAACGAGCGGCGAGCTTCGCGCGATGGATCTTCTCCATGACGAAGATCAGGTCCGCCCACTCCAGCAGTTCGATCGAGACGGGTACATCCGCCTCCTGACCGAGCCCGGCCGAGGCGCACGCGATGCCGGGTCGATCGGCGAAGACCTGCTCGGCGGTCGGGCTGCGCAGGCGATTCTTGCCGCAGACGAACAGCACCTTCGTCGTCTCGTCGAGCGCGGTCGCGGGAACGTCCGGCGCGGTGGCGGACAGCGTCGTCATGCGCCTCTCATTCGATCGCCGCGATACGAGCGACGGCCAGCACCTTGAGCGGAAACGCGCGCATCGCCGAGACTCCTCGAGACAATGAAGAAAACACGTCGGGCAGGTCGCTGGCGCCCGTCAACGCGACCGATCCGCGGGATCAGGCTGCCGGCCGGCCAGGCACCGCGACCGGCGCGGCGTCGTAGATCTCGAGCGTGGCCGGCGCGTCCGCCAGGCCGGCCATCGCCTTGCCGAAGGCCTTCGAGGCGGGGACCTGGAAGTGCGCCCAGAGCGCTTCGCGGCTCGCCCACGTCTCGACGAAGACCAGGCGGCGCGGGTCCTCCGCATCGCGATGGACGGCGTGCGACACGCAACCGGGCTCCCGCCTGGACCGGTGGACGTGCTCGAGACTCAAGGCCAACGCCTCGTCGGTTCGACCTTCCATCGTGACGACGCTTCCGAGTACGACGATCATCGCAGTCCTCCCCTTTGATCCATGGCGTTCAATCTCTCGCGCCCGGCCCGCGGACGACGATGGCCGGCCGATCGCTTCCTCCGCAGGGCGCGCCGCCATGCCCCGCCCGAACGACCATTCAATCGAAGAGCCTGGCCATGACGTGGTCGTCGACGTAATCGAGCTCGTGCGACCGCTTGTAGTACTTCTTCAACGTACCCTCGACCCGGAAGCCCAGCCGTTCGTAGAACGACCGTCCGCGCGGGTTGTCGGCCTCGACCAGCAGTTCGATGCGCTTGACCCCGGCGTCGCGCAGCTGCTCGATCGCATCGACGACCATCGCATGCGCCACGCCCCGTCCCTGGAACCGCGGCGCGACGGCCAGCGTGCCCAACGACGCGACGTGGCTCGCCCGCCCCGCCTGTCGCGTCGCCTTGTAGAAGCCGGCGACCTCCCCGGCCACCTCGCAGACGAAGAAGCAGCGACTCGCGACGAGGCCGTCGAACACCGCGCGAAACGCCTCGATCGGCATCGGATCGAACCCGAGGAAGGGAATGACCGTGGGGTCCATGTAGATCGCGAAGACCGCGTCGAGATCGATCGATTCAGCGAGCCGGCGCATGGTCGCTCTCGCGTGTGGCCACGACCTCGATGAAAGGCGAGCGGGTCGACGGACGACCGCCCGAGTGCATTCCCTCCCGTCGCGTCGCCGTCATCGGCCCGGCGGCGGCTGCCACAGTTCGACCCGGTTGCCCTCGGGATCGACGACCCAGCCGAACTTGCCGTAGTCCGAGTCGTCCATGCGATCGACGACGTCGCATCCCTCCTGCCGCAAGGCGGCGAGGACCGCGGCCAGGTCGTCGACCCGATAGTTGATCGTGAACGCCTTGCCGGGCGCGATGTTCTCAGCGTCGGCGGCGCCGATGGACCACACCGTCGAACCGGTGACCGGCTCGCCGGCCGCGCCGGCGGAAGGGAACGCGGCGCCGCCCCAGGCCTGCACGTCGATGCCGAGATGGCGCCGGTACCAGTCGCGCAGCGCGACGGGGTCGCTCGCGCCGAAGAAGACCCCGCCGATTCCCGTGACTCGTTTCATGACCACCTCCGCATGTCAAGGCGTTCGACTCGATCGAACCGCGCTATTGCGAACCGAAGGAGAACGTGAAGCGCTGCCCGTCGAGGTCGCCGAAGCCGGTGCCGTTCGCACCGGCCGCAGCGATGTGGAACGGTCCCGAGCGCCCGTCGCTGCAGTTGAGCACCCCCTCGCCCCGTCGCCGCGTGACGTACGTGAAGCCGCCCTTGCATTCCACCTGGCGGCTCGACACGAGAGTCAATTCGCCGCTGCCGCCCGAGTAGCCCGACCCCGTGACGGCACCCCGAAAACTTTCATCCGACTTCTGCATCCGGCCGACAACGGCCGTATTGGCCGCGCACGATGCCAGCAGCACGCAGAGCGGGAAGAGCCCGAGGGCCCGATTCGAGAAGGTCATTCGCACTCCGGTATGGGAACGATCGTGGAGCGATCGCTGGTCATCCGACATGTTCCCGCGCGGACGATCCCCGGCCACGGCGCGACGACCGGATGAGCGGAGGCGAGCGACCGCGAACCATCGCCTCGAACCATCGGGTCGCGACGCGGCCTGCGGTATCGGCCCGGCTATCACGAACGCTGCGCCCTATCTTTCTGATTCTGCGCCTCGATCCGCTCCCGCGCCTCCTTCCACTGGTCTTCCGACCACTCCCGCAGGCTGTAGAAGTTGCCGCCGGTGGCCAGCGCGTTGCCGCCGTCCATCATGATCGTCTCGCCGTTGAGCCACTGGCAGCCATCGCTCATCAAGAAGGTCGCGAGGTTCTGCAGCTCGTCCATCCTGCCGGTCCGCGCCATCGGGTTGGTGCGCGCGCTGCGGGCGCCCGGCTCCTCGCCGGGGTTGAGGCGCTTGGACATGCCTTCGGTCGGGATCTCGCCCGGTCCCACCGCGTTCAAGCGCACGCCGTACGGCGCCCATTCGGTCGCGAGCGACTTCGTCATCGCGTCGATGGCCGCCTTGCTCATCGCGCTCGGCACCACGTAGGGACCGCCGTTCCGCACCCAGGTCACGATGATCGACATCACGCTGCGGTACGGGTCGGCTTGCGTCCAATCGCCCTTGCGCGCCATCTGTACCCAGCGCTTGCCGATCGCGTGCGTGACGTAGAACGTACCGTGCATGACGATGTTGGCCACCGCGTCGAAGCCGCGCGGCGACAGCGTCGCCGTCGGCGAAATGAAGTTGCCGGCCGCGTTGTTGACGAGGTTGGTCAGCGGCCCCTCGTCGAAGATGGCTTCCACCATCGCCTCCACCGCCGACGCGTCGCGGATGTCGAGCGCGTACGGCTTCACGAGGCCGCCGTGCTCGCGCATCAGCGCCACCGCCGTCTCCTCGACCACGCCCTGTCGTCGGCCGCAGATGTAGCAGGTGGCGCCGAGCTGCAGGAAGCGCTCGGTCATCGCGCGGCCGAGGCCGGTGCCGCCGCCCGTGACCAGGATGCGCTTGCCCTTCAGCAGGTCGGTGCGGTACATGCCGTCCGGTGCGGCTTGCGGCGTCGCTCGTTGGGTGTTCTGTTCCTGCAGGCTCATGTGCGCTGTCCCCCGTCGTGGCGTGACCGGCCAGTGTGCATCAAGCGATGCGTGCGATGTCGAACCTCAGCAGAAAGGCGGCAGCGGACACAGTCGTTCGAGCGCGGAGATCAGGTTCGGCTCGTGCAACGCGTCGAATCGCAGGATGCGCGCCTGCTGGGTCATGTCGTCGATCAGGCTTCGCAGCCGGTCGACGGCCCGCTCGACCGCTGCTTGCGATTGGTCCTCGTCCCGCAGGCGCGCGATGCCGTGATCGATCACCCGCGCGAGCTTCTCGCGGCACGCTTCGTCGAGCGGCAGGTGCGCCCGACCGACGACGGCTTGCAGGCGCAGGGCGATGTCGTGCTCGGTCATCGGGGCTCGCACGCCGTGCGTCCGCCCGCTCGTCGACCATGCCCGGTCTTCGGACTCGTTGGCCGCCGCGCGTCACGCATGCGACCGCACGTCCTCGATCACCTTGCCGTCGTTGGCCAGCGTGCCCGCGGCGACGACGCGCACATCGCCGCGCAGGCGCGTCACGTCGCGGATCGTGTCGACGATCGCCGCTTCGTCGAGCGTCGTCGAGGCGTCGCGCGCTTCGCACAGCAGCGTCATGCGATCGTCGCCGGTAGTACCCGAGACGACGAGCCGCACCTTGCCGATTTGCGGATGGCGCTGGTGGATGGCCGCGATCTGCGCCGGATGCACGAACATGCCGCGCACCTTCGTCGTCTGGTCGGCGCGCCCCATCCAGCCCTTGATGCGCTGGTTGGTGCGGCCGCACGGCGAAGCGCCGGCGAGGACCGCCGACAGGTCGCCGGTCGCGAAGCGCACCAGCGGATAGTCGGCGTTGAAGCTCGTCACCACGACCTCGCCGACCTCGCCGTCGGCGACCGGCGTGCCGGTCCCCGGCCGCACGATCTCGACGATCACGTCCTCGTCGACCACGAGGCCGGGATGCACGATGCCGTCGCTCTGCGTCTCGTAGGCGACGCACCCGAGGTCGGCCGTGCCGTACAGCTGCAGCACCACCGCGACGCCGTGCTCGACCAGCCACGCGCGCAGCGACGGCGGCAGGGGCTCGGCGCTGACCAGCGCGCGTCGCAGGCTGCTCGTGTCGGCGCCGCACTCGAGCGCCTTCTCGACGATCAGCTTCAGGAACGACGGCGTGCCGGCGTACATCGACGGCTTCAACGCGGCGATCGCCTGCAGCTGCATGTCGGTGTTGCCGACGCCGGCCGGGATCACCGGGCAACCGATCTTCCGCGCCGCACCCTCGACCATGAACGCGGCCGGCGTGAAGTGGTACGAGAACGCGTTGTGGACGATGTGGCCGGGTCGCAGGCCCGCGGACCACAGCGGCCGCGCGAAGCGCCACCAGTCGTCGCCGCGGCCTTCCGGATCGAACACCGGTCCGGGCGACATGAACAGGCGCGACAGCCCCGACGTGTCGGTCGCCACGAGCCCACCCCACGGCGGCGCGGCATCCTGCAGCGCTTTCAGGTCGGATTTCCGCGTCACCGGCAGTTCGGCGAGCGCCGCACGGTGGTCGATGGACCGCGCGTCGACCGACGCGAGCAGCGTCGTGCCGCTCGTCCGCCGGGCCCGCTCGATCTGCGCAGGCAGGCGCGCCATCAGTTCGGCCTCCCGTTGCGGTGGATCGCGCGCTTCCCGTTCGTCGAGGTGGCCGCCCTGTGGACCGGCGCCGAGGAGGTGATCGGTCATGGTGCGTTGCGTGATCCTGGTCGGGTCGCCGAGGTCGCGCGCGACATCGGTGGTCGGGCCGCGGCGAGTCCGTCGAGCCGCGAAGCGCGGTAGGCGACGAGCGAGGCAAGGGATGCGGCGAGGGGCGGGGCGAGGGGCGCTGCAACGCGGACCCTTGCTGCGTCGTGGCCGCCGTTCGACGGGCTCGGGCCACGCTGGCCCGCGGCCTGGCGGGGATGCCGCGTCGGTGCCTGTTCGTGCAGGGCCACCGGGCCGCGTGCGCGGGAACGACGACATGCCGTGGGGTCCAGCCCGCGGTCGACTTCACTCATCGGCGATCTTCGCCGCGCGGCGCTTCGCGTCGTCGACGAACTTGCGTTGCTCGGGCGCGGTGTCGACCGGGTAGCGATCGAAGCCCGCACCCGAGACCTTCTTCAGGTCCGCGTGCAGCCGGCCGTCGCTTTCATGGAATTGCACGAAGGCCTGGCCGACCAGTTGGAACGCGCCCGGCTGCTTCTCGCGCAACTGCGGCACGGCACGCAACTGCCGCAGCAACTCCTGCAGCTTCGCGAGGGCATCGGGTCCGGCGTGGGCCATGGTCAGGCCTTCGCGCGGTCGGGGCGGACGGGCATCGTCGTGGCGACGTTCACGACAACCAGCGCTTGCGACGCCGATAGAACTTGGTGTCGCGAAAGCTCTTCCGCTTCGCGCCGTCACCCGACGCGTCCGCGGCCACGCCGAGATAGAACTCCTGCACGTCCTCGTTGGCCGACAGCGCGGCCGCGTCGCCGTCCATCACCACACGACCGTTCTCGAGGATGTAGCCGTAGTCGGCGTTCGACAGCGCGACGGTGGTGTTCTGTTCGGCCAGCAGGAACGACACGCCTTCCTTCCGGTTGAGGTCGCGCACGATGGCGAAGATCTCCTCGACGATCTGCGGCGCGAGTCCCATCGACGGCTCGTCGAGCAGGATCATCGACGGCCGCGCCATCAACGCGCGACCGATCGCGGTCATCTGTTGCTCGCCGCCCGACGTGTAGCCGGCCTGGCTGGTGCGTCGCACCTTCAGCCGCGGAAAGTACGCGTACACCCGTTCCAGCTGCTCGGCCAGCGCGACGCGGTTCGCACGTCCCAGGCTCGGCCGCGTGTACGCGCCGGTCAGCAGGTTCTCCTCGACGGTCAGGTGCGCGAAGCAGTGGCGACCTTCCATGACCTGGATGACGCCGCGCTGGACGAGGTCGTTCGGCGTCAGGCGATCGACGCGGTCGCCTGCGAATTCGATCGAGCCCTTCGTGACGTCGCCGCGCTCCGCGCGAAGCAGGTTCGAGATCGCCTTCAACGTGGTGGTCTTGCCGGCCCCGTTGGCGCCCAGCAACGCGACGATGCGGCCCTTCGGCACCGACAGCGAGACGCCCTTCAGCACCAGGATGACGTGGTCGTAGATCACCTCGATGTTGTTGACGGCGAGGAGGGGCGCGGCGACCTGCGCGGCGACCTGCGCCTCGCTCCGCGTTGCGTCCCGTAGCGCCTCGTCCGTCGAAGACATCGTGTTCATGCGCGTCTCCTCGCCTCGCCAGCCGGACTCGTCATCGCCGGGCGAAGGCCGCTCATCGACTCGTGACCGTCAGCAAGGTCGCGCCGGTGGCGACCAGGGTCGGCTTGCCGCCGTGCCAAGCCGAAAGCTCGCAAGTCGTGAAGAACTGCATTCGACCCGGCTTGACGACGCTCGCCGCGGCCACGAACCGTTCACCGACCGCGGGCCGCAGGCAGTCGACGGCGAAATGAGCCGCCAGGAGCCCGTCGCCGGTCATCGTCGCCGCGGCGAAACCGCAGGCCGTGTCGATCAACGCACCGATCAGGCCGGCATGCAGGAAGCCCGCGTACTGGCCCGCCTCGTCGCGCCACGGCATCTCGATGACGACGCGCCCGTCGGCGGCTTCGGTCACCTCGATGCCGCACCAGCGGTTGAACGCCGCGCTCGCGTTGATTCGACGCAGCCTGACGAGACGGTCGCTGTCCGGCGACCGGCGATCGACGACGTCGGTCGACACGTCGCTCAACCTTCCTGCGCGCAGTCGCGCGGCGTGATGCCCTTGCTCTTGCCGTAGTCGATCGCCGACTGTTCCAGCAGCGGCCGGACCAGCGCGCGGTTGCCGTCGATCCAGTCGGAGACCAGGTTCCACTTGGCGCCGTCCCACTGCTGGATCTTGATCTTCCCCGAGCCCTCGTGGTCGGCGCAGCTGGTCTTCATCGTCGGCATCAGGCCGGTCGCGTTGAGCGCCTTCAGCCGCGCGTCGGACAGGTCGAGATGCTCGAGCGCCCAGCGGATCTGCTCGCCGTCCATCACCTTCTTGCCGTACTTGGCCTGCGCGACGCGAATGGCTTCGACCGTCAGGATGCCGATGACGACGCCGCGGTTGTAGTTGATGCCGCCGATCTTGGACTTGTCCTGCAGGTTGCCGGTGGGGTTGGCGCCGTACAACGTCTTCTCCATGTCGACGATCAGCGGCGTCTTGCCCGCGACGTTCATCGCCGCCGACATGTAGCCCTTGGCCGCGTCGCCCGCCGGGACCGTGTCCTCCTCGGAACCCGCCCACCAGCTGCCGATGATCTTGTCGCGCGGGTAGCCGATCTTCTGCGCGGCCCGCATCGCGGCCGAATTCATCACGCCGAAGCCCCAGAAGATCACGTAGTCGGCCTGGCTCTGGCGGATCTGCTGCCACTGCGCGCCCTGCTCGGTGCCGGGCGCGGTGATCGGAATCGTCGTCAGTTCGAAGCCGTTGACCTTCGACTCGGCCTGCAGGTACGTGATCGGCTCCTTGCCGTAGGCCGAGTCCAGGTAGAGATACGCGATCTTCTTGCCGCGCAGGTTGCCCTTCTCCTTGGCGACCAGGTACTTGACGATCGCGGTGGCCTGCATCGGATAGGTGGTGATCAGCGGGAAGGCCCACGGGAAGTAGCGGCCGTCGATGGTGTCGGTGCGACCGTAGCCGGTCTGCACCAGCGGCACCTTGTCGGCCACCGTCTTGTCGAGCAACGCGTACGAGATCGGCGTCGACACCGGGTTGATCATCGTGCCCTTCGACGCCGCCTTCGTCTTGAGCCGCTCGTAGCACTCCACGCCGCGTGCGGCCGCGTACTCGGTCTCGCACTCCTCCCAGGTCAGCTTGACGCCGCCGACGCCGCCTTCCTTGACGTTGACGTAGTTGAAGTAATCGATCATGCCGCCGAAGATGCCGACGCCGGCCGGCCCGTACGGACCGACGCGGAACGACAGCACCGCGATGAACTGCTCGTTGGCCTGCGGGCTGCTTTGCGATCGCGCCGGTGCGCTGGTGACGATCGCGGCGGCGCCGGCGACTGCGGCGCAGAGCGCCCGGATGGATCTGTTCTTGAACATGTGGTCTCCTGGATGAATGCTCGACGGGACGCCCTCCTCGACGACCGTCACGACGGATTGCTCGATACGCGTTTTCGTGATCTGCGGTCGCGGGTCAATGCGGGAACGGCCAGATCCGCAGCTTCTCTTTACCGATCTGCCACAGCCGCGCGAGGCCGTTCGGCTCGACGATCAGGAAAAAGATGATCATCGCGCCGAAGATCATGTACTCGATGTAGGTCAGCGAGGCCTTGTCGAAGTTGACGTGCAGCAGGCCCGCCACGGCCGGGATCAGGATCGACAGGAAGATCGGCAGCACGGTGAAGAAGGTGGCGCCGATGAACGCGCCCATGATGGTGCCCATGCCGCCCACGATGATCATGAACAGCACGCGAAACGACAGGTCGAGGCTGAAGGCCTCGGGTTCCACCGTGCCGATGTAGCAGAACGCGTACAGCGCGCCGGCCACGCCGCAATAGAACGAGCTGATCGCAAAGGCCAGCAGCTTGGTGCGCATCAGCGGGATGCCGATCACCTCGGCCGCGACATCCATGTCGCGCACCGCCATCCACGCGCGACCGGTGTTCGAGCGCGCCATGTTCTTGGCGCACAGCGCCAGCACGACGACGATCGACAGCACGAACGCGTAGTTGCGCACCGGCGAGTCGATCGCGAGGCCGAAGAAGGTGACCGGCTGCGCGCTGATTACGCCCGACGAGCTGTTGTTCGTGAACCAGGGAAACTTCTGCAGCGCCCACACCACGAAGAACTGCGCGGCCAGCGTGGCGACCGCGAGATAGAAGCCCTTGATGCGCACCGACGGCAGCCCGAACGCGATGCCGACCAGCGCAGCGCACACGCCCGCGAGCAGGAACGACACCACCTGCGGCATCCACGGCGGCAATCGCAGCACCAGGTTGTAGGCCGCGAACGCGCCCACCGCCATGAACGCGGCCGAGCCGAGCGACAGCTGGCCCGCATAGCCGGTCAGGATGTTGAGCCCGATGGCCGCGAGCGAGAAGATCAGGATCGGGATCAGCAGCGCGCTGAACCAGTAGTCGCTGACGGTCAACGGCACGACGACGAACACGACCGCGAGCAGCGCGAAGAACGCGATGCGGTCCTGGCGGATCGGCAGCAGTTGCTGATCGGCGGCGTAGGTGGTCTTGAACTGACCGGCTTCGCGATAGAGCATGGGTCAGGCGGATCGCGAGCGGAAGGGAGGCACTGGCCGCTCCATGCGGATCTGCGAGCTCCGATGCCGCTGGAAGCGCATCTCCTTGCCGTGATGCCGTTGCAAGCGCATCTCGCTGCCGTGATGCCGCCTGAAGCGCATCTCGTCGCCGTGATGCGGCGCGAACCGTAACCCCTCGAGCTGATGCCGCTCGAAGTGCCTGCGCTCACTCGGGTTCGGCCTTTCGGCAAAGGCCGGGAGCCGATCGATCACATCGCAGCGGCACGAACCTGGGCCCCGGCCTGCGCCGGGGTGACAAGGGCGGAAAGCGTCGCTGCCGTCACCGTCGTTCCCGCGAACGCGGGAACCCGGCGGCGTCGAGCGACGGTCGACACCGAGAAACGACACTGGATCCCCGCGTTCGCGGGGACGACGGATCACGGGACCCCGACATTGACCAAGCCGGATGACGGAGCCCCGGCATTGACCAAGCCGGATGACGGGGCCCCGGCATTGACCAAGGCGAACGACGGGGCCCCGGCTTTCGCTGGGACGGATGACGGTGCCCCGGCCTGCGCCGGGGTGACAAGGGCGGAAAGCGTCGCTGCCGTCACCGTCCCCGCGAACGCGGGAACCCAGCGGCGTCGAGCGACGGTCGACACCGAGAAACGACACTGGATCCCCGCGTTCGCGGCGACGACGGAGACTGCGGTCGCGGCCTTCGCCGGGATGACAGGGGATTGGTTTTTCGCGCTGTTCCATCACGTCACACCCGGTCGATGTGCCGCTCGCCGAACAGCCCCTCGGGCCGGATCAGCAGGAACGCCAGCGCGAGCACGTACGGAAACCAGCTCTCGATGCCGCCGCCCACCAGCGGCCCGACGTACACCTCGGCGAGCTTCTCGGTGCTGCCGATGATCAGCCCGCCGACGATCGCGCCGGGCACCGACGTGAAGCCGCCGAGGATCAGCACCGGCAGCGCCTTCAGCACCACCGACACCAGCGCGAGCTGCACGCCGTTTCGCGCCCCCCACAGCAGCCCCGCGACCAGCGCGACGAAGCCGGCGACGCCCCACACGATCATCCAGATCACCTGCAGCGGGATGCCGATCGACAGCGCCGCCTGATGGTCGTCGGCCACCGCGCGGAGCGCGCGGCCGATCCGTGTCTTCTGGAAGAACAGCGCGAGACCGGCGACCAGCACGCCCGCGATCGCCGCGGCGGCGAGGTCGAAGCTGGAGATGGCGATGTTGTAGCGATCGAGGAAGAACGGCAGCGGCTCGTCGGGGATGCCGAGCTTGATCTCGTGCGTCTCGTTGCCCCACAGGAAGGGACCCAGGCCTTCGAGGAAGAAGGCGAGGCCGATGGTGGCCATGAACAGCGAGATCGGCGGCTGGTTGACCAGCGGCCGCAACACGAAGCGCTCGGTCAGCACGCCGAAGAGAATCATGATCGCCAGCGCGAGCAGCAGCGCGATGCCGAACGGCACGCCCTTGGCGAGGATGCCGACGAACGACAGCGCGGCGAAGTACACCATCGCGCCCTGCGCGAAGTTGAACACGCCCGACGCCTTGTAGATCAGCACGAAGCCGAGCGCCGCGAGCGAGTACATCACGCCCGACAGCAGCCCTCCGATCAGCACCTCGATGAAGAACTGCATGCTCATGCGCCTCGCCGCGTCGCACGGCGGGTCGGCCCGCTCCCGTTCGGGAGAACAGTCGGAACGGAAACCGGTCCAGCCGAAAACAGCGTGAGGCCACATCCGGGCAGGGAGTGCGCGCAGGCCGATCGACCCATCCCTTCTGCGGCCTTCCGCTTGCGAAGGAGGGTGGGGAATGCGTGCATCGCGGCGTGCCGTTTCAATGCACGACCCCCAGATACGCGTCGATCACGTTCTGGTTGCGGCGCACCTCGTCGGGCGTGCCGTCGCCGATCTTCTTGCCGTAGTCGAGCACCACGACGCGGTCCGAGATGTCCATCACCACGCTCATGTCGTGCTCGATCAGCACGATGGTGGTGCCGAACTGATCGTTCACGTCGAGGATGAAGCGACACATGTCCTGCTTTTCCTCCACGTTCATGCCGGCCATCGGCTCGTCGAGCAGCAGCAGCTTCGGCTCGGCCGCCAGCGCGCGGGCCAGCTCCACGCGCTTCTGCAGCCCGTACGGCAACCGTCCCACCGAGGTCTTCCGGACGTGCTGGATCTCGAGGAAGTCGATCACCTCCTCGACGTGCCGCCGGTGCTTCAGTTCCTCGGCGCGCGAGAAGCCGAGGTGCAGCGCGTCGAGCACGAAGTTGCCGCGCATCAGCGTGTTGCGGCCGGTCATGATGTTGTCGAGCACCGACATGCCCTTGAACAGCGCGATGTTCTGGAACGTGCGCGCGATGCCTTCGCGCGCGGCCGCGTGCGGCCTGATGTTGCGCCGCTCGGTGCCGTGGAAGCGGATGCGGCCCGACTGCGGGCGATACACGCCGTTGATGACGTTGAGCATCGAGCTCTTGCCGGCTCCGTTGGGCCCGATGATGGCGCGGATCTCGTGCTCGCGGACGTCGAACGAGATGTCGGTCAGCGCCTTGACGCCGCCGAACGACAGCGAAATCGACTCGAGCGCCAGGATCACGTCGCCGATGCGGCGCGACGCCGTCGGCTTCACCGACGTCGGCTCGATCGACGCGACGTCGTTCGACGCCACGCGGTCGGCGGACCCGGCCCGCGGCGAGATGCCGCCGCCGTCGCCGCCCACGCCCGCCTCGTCCGCCTCGAGCACCACGCGATCAGGCCGCATGCGCCACCGGGTCGAAGGTCTGCGCGTCGACGATGCGCAGGTCGCCTTCGATGCGGCCGCGGCGGCCGTCCTCGAACTTGACGTCGATCGCGATGGCCTGCGACGGCCGACCCGCGTACATCGCGTCGATCAGCACGCCGTACTTCTCGGCGATGAAGCCGCGCCGGACCTTCCGGGTGCGCGTCAGCTCGTCGTCGTCGGGGTCGAGCTCCTTGTTGAGGATCAGGAAGCGGCGGATCTGCGAGCCTGCCAGCGCCGTGTCCCGCGACAGCGCGAGATTGGCTTCCTCGAGGCAAAGGCGGATCAGGTCGTAGACCTCGGCCTTGGCGGCGAGGTCGGTATAGCCGGCGTAGGCCAGGTTGCGCCGCTCGGCCCAGTTGCCCACCGCGGTCGCGTCGATGTTGATGAACGCGCAGCACTGCGCCCGCTCGTGGCCGAACGCCACCGCCTCCTTGATGTACGGATAGAACTTGAGCTTGTTCTCGATGTACTGCGGCGCGAACAGCGCGCCGTCGTGGGCGCCGCCGCGCAAGCGACCCACGTCCTTCGCGCGGTCGATGATCTTGAGCTCGCCGCGGTCGTCGACGAAGCCGGCGTCGCCGGTCATGAACCAGCCGTCCGGCGTCACGGCTTCGGCCGTCGCCTCGGGATGCCGGTAGTACTCCTTCAGCAAACCGGGCGAGCGGATCTGCACCTCGCCGCTGTCCGCGATGCGCAGGCTGACGCCGGCCATCGGACGGCCGACCGTGTCGAGCCGCACCTCGCCGCTCTTCTGCTTGCACACGTACGCGCAGGTCTCGGTCTGGCCGTAGAACTGCTTGATGTTGATGCCGAGCGAGCGATAGAAGCCGAACAGGTCGGGGCCGATCGCCGCGCCGCCGGTGTAGGCGACGCGCAGCCGGCTCATGCCGAGCACGTTGCGCAGCGGCCCGTAGATGACCAGGTTGCCGAGCGCGTACGCCGCGCGGTCCGCGAGACCGACCGGCCGCCCGTCCATCAGGTCGGCGCCGCAGCGCTTGGCGACGTCCATAAACGTGCGATACAGCCAGCGCTTGACGGCGCCCGCGTCGTCCATGCGGATCGTGACCTGCGTGAACAGGTTCTCGAACACGCGCGGCGGCGCGAAGTAGTAGGTGGGCCCGATCTCGCGCAGGTCGGTCATCACCGTGTCGCCGGATTCGGGGCAGTTGACGCAGTAGCCCGCGACCAGCGCCTCGGCGTACGAGAACAGGTGGTCGCCCACCCACGCCATCGGCAGGTAACTCAGGACTTCATCGCGCTCGCTGAAGCCGTCGAACGCCACGGCGCCGCGCGCCACGTCGACGAACGCGCGGTGGGTCTGGCACACGCCCTTCGGCTTGCTGGTGGTGCCCGACGTGTAGAGCATCACGGCGATGTCGTCGGGGCGACCTTCGGCGACCTGCCGCGCGAAGAACGACGGATCGCGCGCGAGCAGCGCACGACCGTCGCGCTGCACGTCGTCGAACGACTTGAGCTCGGGCGCGTCGTAGTGCCGCAGGCCGCGCGGGTCGTCGTAGAGGATGGTCGTCAGGTGCGGCAGTCGCGGCAGCATCTCGAGCAGCTTGTCGACCTGCTCCTGGTCCTCGGCGAACGCGACCCGCACTTCGGCGTCCTCGAGCACGAACTGCATCTCGCTGGTGATCGCGTCCTGGTACAGCGGCACCGGCACGGCGCCCAGCGCCTGCGCCGCCGTCATCGACCAGTACAGGCGCGGCCGGTTGTCGCCGACGATGGCGAGATGGTCGCCGCGGCCGAGACCGAGCAGCGACAGTCCGGCGGCCAGCGCCTCGACTTCGGACAGCACGTCGGCCCAGGTCCAGGTCTGCCAGATGCCGAGGTCCTTCTCGCGGATCGACGCCCGACGGCCGCGCACCCGTGCATGCTCGACGAGGAGGCGCGGCATCGTCGCGTCGCCGTCGCGACCGGGGTCGTCCACTGCTGCAGTCATCGCGACCGGGGTTCCATGTCGTGCGTTTCTGTCGTGCTGTCGGAGGCGCGTTGCATGGCGCTTCGACGATTGGATGGGTCTCGCCGCGGCCGCGTTTCGCAACCGACGATTTTGGCATCGCTGGCGGCGGACCGCGTTAGGGTCTTACCCTGCCGCCGGTCCCGCAGCACGCCGATCCACCGCGCCGCCGCGTGTAGGGAGCCGGCTCGTCCACGATTGTCGGTCCGGCGACATCACCCGGCGAAGAGGCGCGACCCAGGGATGATCCCGATCCGGCGGCGGTTCATCGCGCCCCGTCAAGCGACATGACGCAGCCCGTATCATTCGTCCAATTCCGCACCGACGCTGACGCAGACGCTGCACGGCGCGCCGTGGTTCCGGCGGCTCGACGGGTTGCAACGCGCGCCGTCGAAGCCGAGATCTTCGAGCGGACGGTGGGCTGCGGCAACTACGTCGCGCGTCGCGGGGCACCGGTCGAGCACTGGATGGGCGTGGTCGACGGGCTGCTGAAGATGAGCAACGTGTCGCCCGAAGGCAAGCTCGCCACGTTCGCCGGCATGCCGGCCGGGGCCTGGTTCGGCGAAAGCACGGTGCTGAAGAACGAGTGCCGCAAATACGACGTGATCGCGCTGCGCGACAGCCGCATCGCGTGCAGGCCACGCGCACCTTCACGTGGCTGCTCGACCGCAGCATCGCCTTCGATCGCTGTCTGCTCGACCATCTGAACGAGCGGCTCGGCCAGTTCATCGCGATGGTGGAATACGACCGGCTGCTCGACCCCATGCCCGCGTCGCGCGCTGCCTCGGATCGATGGCGCATCCGCTCACGTACCCGGCCCAGGGCGATGCGCTGCGCGTCGGACAGGAGGAGATCGGCCATCTGGCCGGCGTGTCGCGCCAGCGCGTGAACCAGGCGTTGCAGCGGCTGGAGCTCGAAGGCCTGCTCGCGATCGAATACGGCGGCATCCGCATCGTCGACCTCGACGGACTGCGCGGTTCCGGGTCCTAGCCGGACCGACCGGCCGGCCGCCGAACCGGCTGCCAGAGCGACGACCGTTCCGCGATGACGCGTGGCGGGACGAACAGGCGAGAGGGTCCGACACGCCGCGACGCGACCGCGACACTCCGCGTCATGCCGATCAGGCGGTCGCGCGCCGCTGTTCGTCGAGGCGCGCGATGGTGCGATGCGCCGACGTGATCGCGCTTTCCTGCCAGGTGCCGACCTTGCTCAGGTAGTCGCCGGCGAAGTGGAACGGGCCGTCGGGCTCGTTCAGCAGGCGGTACTCGGCGACCTGTCCCGGACGGTAGTGCGCCGCCTCGCCGAGCGAATACGGCACCTTGGCCCACGCGATGCCCATCGGCCGGCGCAGTTCGTGTCCATGGCCCGGATGCAGGCGTTCGACGACCGCCCGGGTGGTCTCGAACTGTTCGTTCAGCGCCAGGGCGGCCAGCTTCTCGCCGTTGGGGCCGCTGGTGTAGGCGCCGAGCAAAATGCCCTGGTCGCCGAACAGGCCGGCGCTCGGGTACCACACCATGTTGGTGAAGCCCTTGATCCACGAGATGCCGCCGTAGATGTTGTACTGCTGCTCCCAGAAGCGCCGCGACTGCCACGCGATCTTGACCGACTGCTGCCACTCGATGTTGGCGATCGCGTCGCGGTAGGCCGGCGAGAAGTCGGACGCGATCTTCGCCAGCACCGGGCTGGTCAGCGTGACGATGCAGTAGTCGGCCTCGACGGTCCGTGACGTGCCGCTCGGCCGATGCGTGTAGGTGATGCGCACGCCGTCGCCGTCGCGGCGGATCTGCGTGACCTCGCTCTGGTAGCGGATGGTGGCGCCGAGCCGCTTCGCGAACGCCATCGGGATGGCGTCCATGCCACCGACCGGCTGGAACATCGTGGCTTGCTGGTCGATCAGTTCCTCGAACAGCACGCCGTTCCACAGGTCTTCGTCGAGCAGCACGTTCAACGACAGCGGCTTGTGCAGTTCGCCCGCGTCGTCGGCGGCCCCGGGCCGGCGCGCGTAACCGGAGCGCGACGAACCGCGGTAGAGCTTGTCCGGCGACAGGTCGCCGTACTGCTCGAGGAAGGCGAGCACGCGGTCGCGGTCCTCGTGGGTCAGCTCCTGGTCGAGCGCGCCGCGATCGAGCGCCTTCGACAGCAGTTCGGACACGGCGCCCCGCGTGTCGTTGATCGCCTGGCGCATCTCGATCGGGCGGCCGCCGTTGGCCGCCGCGTTCGAGATCATCGCGCTGCGCGACACGTTGACCTCGACCTCGAGCGCGACGCCGAACTCGCGACAGTAGGCGAGCACCTTCTGGTGCTGGCTGGGCAGGCGCGCCGGACCCGCGTTCCAGTACAGGCCGCGGTCGAACCCGCAGGTCTGCGACGTGCCGTCGATCAGGTCGATGCGGGTGCCCTGGCGGATCGTCCAGTTGCGGCCGCCGGCCCGCTCGCGGGCTTCGAGCACGGTGCACTGGTACCCGGCCTTTTGCAGCTCGTAGGCCGACGTCATGCCCGCGATGCCGGCGCCGAGCACGACGACGCGCTTGCCGCGGCCACCGCCCGGCTGCAGCGCGACCGGCTCGGCGCGACTGGCGACCGGCAACAGTCCCAAGGCCTGCATCGACAGGTAGGCCGCGGAGTAGCCGCCGACCGCACCGATGCGTTGCAGGAAGCCGCGTCGTGTCGGGGTCATGGGCGCTTTCGTCGAAGAGGTCGGAGTCGCCCTGCGAGCGATCGCGGCGGGCATGAAACAGCGCGACCAGTCTAGGCAAGTCGCGCGCAGGCGATCGGGCGCGGCGCTTTCTTCTTTGTCGGACGCCCTTAACAACCGGTTATGTCCGTGGCCGCGACGGCGGCGGCCGACCCGTGAAGCGAGCGTGGGGCGACCATGGGGCGACCGTGCAGCGACCGTGCAGCGACCGTGAAGCGAAGCGACTCGCCTTCACGGGACGCCGCCTCGTCTTAACGTGAAGTTATGGCCGCACGCCAAATCGGCAGGCGACAGCCGCGAGGGGGTTCACAACAATGCGACGAGCCCGGACAACTCCCGTGTCCGTACCCCGACGAAAGCCTCCCATGCGCAAAACTCTCCTCTGGAGCACCGGTACCCTGGCGTTGGTGGTCGCGAGCCAGGCTCCCGGGCAGACGGCGCCCGCGACCTCGGGCCCGGCCGACACGGCGACCGCCGGCCAGCTCGACTCGGTGATCGTGACCGGCACGCGGCAATCCAACCGCACCGTCTCCGACAGCGTGTCGCCGATCCAGGTGTTGAATGCCGACACGCTCGAGCACACCGGCAAGCAGGGCCTGCAGGAATCGCTCAGCAACGTGCTGCCGTCGTTCACGATTCCGGCGCAGGCCGGGGGCAATCTGACGTCGATCACCCGCATCGCGACGCTGCGCGGCCTGAACCCCGACCAGGTGCTGGTGCTGGTCAACGGCAAGCGCTTCCATCCGACGTCGATCGTCAACGTCGCCGGCTCGGTCTCGGTCGGCTCGCAGGGCGTGGACCTGAACCAGATCCCGACGGCGTCCATCCAGCGCATCGAGGTGCTGACCGACGGCGCCGCCGCGCAGTACGGCTCGGACGCGATCGCGGGCGTGATCAACATCATCCTGCGCTCGGCCTCGAGCGGCGGCAGCGCCGACGCGCAGGTCGGCAAGTACATCGACGGCGACGGCTTCAACCAGCTCTACACGCTGAACCAGGGCTTCGCGCTCGGCGGCGACGGCTTCCTCAACGTGTCGGGCCAGGTGATCAAGCAGAACCTCACCAACCGCGCCGTCGACGCCACGCTGACGCCGCGCTACTACGCCGGCGACCCGCGCAACAACCAGCCGGCCGGCATCGTCTACAAGGGCTACGGCATCCCCGAGTCCGAGACGCAGCAGGTCGCCTACAACCTGGCCAAGCCGATCGGCGACGTCGCGACCGTGTACAGCTTCGGCACGCTGACGAAGACCAACGGCAAGAACTGGGTGGGCTTTCGCGCGGCCAACAACGTCAACAACGTCGTCGCCATCTATCCCGACGGCTTCGAGCCGCGCCTCGTCGTCGACCAGCGCGACTTCAACCTGACCGGCGGCGTGCGCGGCGAGGACCTGCTCGGCTGGAGCTGGGACGCGAGCGTGACGCACGGCCGCAACCGCGCCGAGACGTCGCTGACCGACTCCGTCAACCCGACCTACGGCCGGCTCAGCCCGACGTCGTTCTACGAAGGCGCGTTCGCGGCCACCGAGACCACCGGCAACGTCGACATCAAGCGCGACTTCGATACCGGCCTCTTCGCCGCGCCGCTCAGCGTGGCCATCGGCGTCGAGGTGCGGCGCGACCAGTACCGCATCGAGGCCGGGGACGTCGCGTCGTACGCCGACGGCGGGCAGCCGGTGCTGACCGGCCCCAACGCCGGCAAGTTCGTCGACCTGCCCGGCGCGCAGGCCTTCGCGGGCTTCCGGCCGGCCGACTCGCTGGGCGCGGCGCGCACCAGCACCGGTGGCTACATCGACCTCGAGACCAAGCTGATGCGGCAGTGGGACGTGGGCCTCGCCGCGCGCCAGGAGCACTACACCGACTTCGGCAACAACACCAGCGGCAAGCTGTCGACGCGCTACGACATCACGCCGATGATCGCGGTGCGCGGCTCGGTCGGCAACGGCTTTCGCGCGCCGGCGCTCGGGCAGCAGTACTACTCGGCGGGCGCCACGGCCCAGTACAAGGGCGTCGACTACACGATCGCCAACCTGCCGGTCGACTCGACCGCGGCGCGGCTGGTGGGCTCGCAGTCGCTCAAGCCCGAGAAGTCGACCAACCTGAGCGCCGGCCTGGTGCTGAAGCCGCTGTCGCGCATGACGGTGACGATCGACGGCTACTCGATCAAGCTGCGCGACCGCATCGTGCAGAGCGCGCAGATCGGCCTGTCGCCGTCCGGCGTTCTCGATCCCGCGCTGTCCGCGCTGCTGAAGGCCAACGGCATCACCGGCGTCGACGCGGCCCGCTACTTCCTCAACGGCGTCGACACCAAGACCACCGGCGTCGATGTCGTCGGCGTGTACCGCACGTCGTTCGAGCAGTACGGCACGGTCGACTGGACGCTGGCGGCGAACTTCAACAACACGCGCATCGACAAGCTGTCGGCCGAAGCCCAGAAGACGCTCTACGGCACGCAGGTCTTCAACCAGGTGTCGCAGGACCAGCTGACGCTCACCACGCCGAAGAACAAGGCGCTGCTGAGCGCCGACTGGACCGTCGGTCCGTTCCACGTCTTCGCCCGCGAGACGCGCTACGGTTCGTTCACCAATCCGTCGACGGTCAGCAACGGCTATTCGAGCGAAGGGCCGAAGTGGATCACCGACCTCGAGGTCGGCTACACCATCGTGCGCGGCCTGTACGTCGCGGTCGGCGCGCAGAACGTGTTCAACGTCTATCCGAGCAAGACCAATCCGAACAACTTCGCCGCGGCGACCTTCAACGGCGCGCAGATCTACAACGCGGCCACGCCGTTCGGGCTGAGCGGCGGCAACTACTACGGCCGGCTCTCGTACAACTGGCTGTGAGCGAACCGGTGAACGACCGTCCCGCCGACGTCTCGAGCAAGGCGCCGACGAATGCATCGCGTAACGTTCGGCGACCCGACCGATGAAAAGAGAAGAGACGACATGAAGTTGCTCGACGAGACCGCGCGCGGCGTCTACGTGATCGCGGTGACGCCGTTCGCGGAGGACGGCGCGCTCGACCTGGGCAGCGTCGCCCCGATGGTGGACTTCTACCTGACCGCCGGCGCGCACGGGCTGACGCTGCTGGGCGTGCTCGGCGAGGCGCCCAAGCTGACCGCCGACGAGAGCCTGGCCTTCGTGCGGGCCGTGGTCGAGGCGGTCGGCGGCCGCGTGCCGATCGTCGTCGGCGTGTCGAGTCCCGGCCTCGCGGGGCTCGCGCATCTCGCGCAGGCGTCGATGGCGGCCGGCGCGGCGGGCGGGATGGTGGCGCCACCGTCGACGCTG
>CAHJXF010000017.1 GCA_903644065.1 Betaproteobacteria bacterium | reverse complement strand
TCGCGACCGACGCCGCGCGCAGCGTCGCCGCGCGTTTTCCGGACCTCGACTGACCGGTCGCGCTCAGGCGGGCGGCACGTGGAGCGCGGGCAGCACCCCGTCGACCTCGGTCGGTCCGGACGGACTTCGCCGCCCGTGCCACCGCTTCCCGGCGCAACGCAGCGAGCCGCGTCACCGCCTCCTGCAGCGCACGGAATTCGTCGCAGCGCGACTCGTCGACCCGTGGCGGCGCGCGCCTCACGACCCTTCGTCGACCGGCACCCGCGGTTCGAACTTGCCTCGCCGCACCGAGAAAAAGGTCCTCACGTTGCGCACGTTGGCATCGGCCGTGAACAGGCGCTGGGCCAGCGCGTGGTAACCGTCGGCATCGGGAACGTAAGCGATCAAGACGAAATCCGGTCCTGGTGTCACGCGATAACACTGCTGTACCTCGACCTCGGCCACCGCGCGTTCCTCGAACGCAGCCTGCAGTTCCGCAGACTGCCGGTCGAGCGTCACCTCGATGATCGCGGTGAGGCCGGCACGCAACCCCGACGTGGCGCGATCTGGCGCGAGGATTGCAATCCTGCGTTCGATGACGCCGGCTTCGAGCAGTCGCTTCACGCGTCGCAGGCAGGTCGCGGCCGACGTCGAGACGGCGGCCGCCAGTTCCTGGTTGCTGAGCGCGGCATCGCGTTGCACGGCGTCGAGAATGCGGCGGTCGACCGCGTCGAGAATCATAGATGAAAGAAAAGGCCGAAAATTGGACAGTTACGCAATGATAATTCACCGTCGGCAGATGGTGAAAGAAATCGCTAGAAATGGATCGTCGAAGATCACCTATTTCACAACGGGGTCGATAGTGTCTCGATCGTCGTCCCTCCGGGCTTGTTCGAACAAGGAAGTTCCATGTGTGGAATCGTCGGCGCCGTCAGCTCCCGGAACATCGTCCCGATCCTCGTCGAGGGACTGAAGCGTCTCGAATATCGCGGCTACGACTCGTGCGGCGTGGCGGTTTATGACGCCCTTGGGCCGAAACGCGCACGCAGCGTCTCGCGCGTCGCCGAACTCGACGCCCAGGTCCGCGAGACGGCCCTGACCGGCTTCACCGGCATCGCCCACACGCGCTGGGCGACCCACGGCGCGCCGGCGACGCATAACGCGCATCCGCACTTCTCGCCGTCCAACGAGGCGGCCCGCATCGCGCTGGTCCACAACGGCATCATCGAGAACCACGATGCGCTGCGGCTAGAGCTGATCGCCCGCGGCTACGTCTTCATCAGCCAGACCGACACCGAAGTCATCGCCCACCTGATCGATTCGTTCTACGACGGCGACCTGTTCGACGCGACCCGCGCGGCGCTGAAGCGGCTGCGGGGCTCCTACTCGGTGGCGGTGTTCTGCAGCGAGGAGCCGCATCGCATCGTGGGTGCGCGGGACGGCTCGCCGCTGGTGCTCGGCTGCGTGCCGACCGACGACGGCGGCGCGTCCGGTTCGGCCATCCCTGGCGAGTGCTTCCTCGCGTCGGATGCGATGGCGCTCGCGGGCGTCACCAACCGCATCGTGTATCTCGAGGACGGCGACGCGGTCGACATCCAGCTCGGCCGCCACTGGATCACCGACCGCGAGGACCGGCCGGTGCAGCGCGAGGCACGAACGGTGAACGCGCACAGCGGCGCCGCGGACCTCGGCCCCTATCGGCACTACATGCAAAAGGAGATCTTCGAGCAGCCGCGCGCGATCGCCGACACGCTCGAAGGTCTGTCGGACGCGGGCGACGACGGCGGCGCGATCGGTCCGTGGCTGTTCGACGCGGCCCACGACGGCCGCGTGGCCGCGGCCGCGTTCGCGGCGATCGATTCGGTGCTGATCCTGGCCTGCGGCACCAGCTACTACGCGGGCCTGACGGCGCGCTACTGGCTCGAGTCGATCGCGAAGATGCCGACCCAGGTCGAGGTGGCGAGCGAGTACCGCTATCGCGACAGCGTGCCCGACCCGAAGACGCTGGTCGTCGTGATCAGCCAGTCCGGCGAGACCGCCGACACGCTGGCCGCGCTCAAGCACGCGAAGGCGCTCGGCCATGCGCACACGCTGGCGATCTGCAACGTCGCGACGTCGGCCATCGTGCGGTTGACCGAGCTCGCGTACCTGACGCGCGCCGGGACCGAGGTCGGGGTGGCGTCGACGAAGGCCTTCACGACCCAACTCTGCGCGCTGTACCTGCTCAGCCTGACGCTCGCCAAGTCGCGTGGCCGCCTGTCGCCGGACGCCGAGGGCTCGGAGCTGCGGGACCTGCGCCATCTGCCGGCGGCGCTGCAGAGCGTGCTGGCGCTCGAGCCGCAGATCATCGCGTGGGCGGAGGCTTTCGCGAGCAAGGAGCACGCGCTCTTCCTCGGGCGCGGCCTGCACTACCCGATCGCGCTCGAAGGCGCGTTGAAGCTGAAGGAGATCACGTACATCCACGCCGAGGCCTATCCGGCCGGCGAGCTGAAGCACGGACCGCTCGCGCTGGTGACCGAGGCGATGCCGGTGGTGACGGTGGCGCCCAACGACGCGATGCTCGAGAAGCTCAAGTCGAACATGCAGGAAGTGCGGGCGCGCTGCGGCCAGCTCTACGTGTTCGCCGACGCCGGGTCGCACATCGAGTCGGGCGACGGGCTGCACGTGATCCGCCTGCCCGAGCATTACGGCAAGCTGTCGCCGATCCTGCACACGCTGCCGCTGCAGCTGCTGGCGTATCACACGGCGGTGGCGCGCGGCACCGACGTCGACAAGCCGCGCAACCTCGCCAAGAGCGTGACGGTGGAATAGGCGTCGCCGTTGCCCGCTCTCTTCATCGATCGCTTCGCACTTCGACCAGGCACGACGGGTCGAAAGCCGCGTTCTCGAAGCGCAGGTCCGGGACGTTGTCCACTTCGCCGCGGTCGAGGACATAGCCGCGCGGGTTCACGACGACGCGGCTCCGGCCGACCGGATAGTCGAAGCGGTCGTGGACATGTCCGTGGATCCACAGATCCGCCTGCTCGAGCAGCGGTCCGAGATCGCTGACGAAGCCGGCGTTGATGCTCTTGCCGGCGAAGCGCGGATGGATCGATCCCGGGTGGACGCCATGATGGGTGACCACGACGGTCGGTCCGTCGAAGGGTCGGGCGAGCTCGGTCGCGAGCCAGTCGCGTGCGGCCTGGTGGCGGCGCCGGGCATCGACCGGCGCGAAGCGCTGTCGACCGAGAAGAATCTCGCGATGGTCGACCATGAACGAGCCCGCCTCTTCCATCGCGGTCGCCACCGCATCGCCGTCGGCGGCGTACAGCGCGTAGTCGGTCCACAGCGTCGTGCCGAGGAAACGGACGCCGTCGAGCTCGAGCCGATCGTTCTCGAGGAAGCGGACCTGCGTGCCGGCCGCCGCCAGGCGCAGCTCGTCCTCGAGCGCCTCGAGGTCGCGGCCGTACGCTTCGTGATTGCCCATCACGTAGAGCACCGGCACCGGCCAGCGGGCGAACAGGTCGACGGCCCGGGTGCCGGAGGCGATGTCGCCGGCCAGGACCAGCAGGTCCGCGTCGGGATGCGGCGCGATCAGCGTCTCGCCCGGGAAGTCGCGTTGCAGGAATTCGAGGTGCAGGTCGGAAGCGATCTGGATGTTCATCGGTGGTTCGGCAGTGATGCGTGTCGCCGCTGGCGGACGAGCGCGCCCGACGACGCGCTTCGTGGTTCGACATGATCGTGGCCGATCGAGGAAAACACGGATCTTCGCAGGCCTTCGACGCGTCGTTTCGCGACCGGTCGACTCGAACGCATCGCGGCAGCGGCACGCCCCTTGCTTGTTCTGGCGAATGTCGTCGAGTCCGGATGCGCCCAAGTTCCGACCGATCGTCCACCTCGAGGATGCGGTCGCGCGCGAGCGCCTGGTCGCGCAGATCCTCGAGGCGCCGCCCGTCACAGCACGCCTGACCCTCGTCGTGGCGCCGGCCGGCTTCGGCAAGACGACGGCCCTCGGACAACTGGCGGAGCGACTCGCCGCCGCCGGCGAGCGCGTGGCCTGGCTCACCTGCGATCGCCAGGACAGCGACGGCGCGGTGCTCGCCGGCGAACTCTGCGCCGCCCTGACGGCGAGCGGTCTCGACGGTCTCCATCCGCTTCGCGGCATCGCCGACATCGTTCATGCCCTCGACGTCGACCGGCGCGTGACGATCTTCGTCGATCGCTACGAAGTCGCCACGAGTCCGGACGCCGACGAACTGATGGCTTCCCTCGCCCGTCTGCTGCCGTCCAACGGTCGCTGCGTCGTCGCCAGCCGCGTTCCCCTGTCCATCTCGCTGTTGCCGCTGCAGCTCGAAGGCCGGCTGCGCGTCGTGGAGGTCGAGACCCTGCGCTTCACGGCCGTCGAGGCGCGGGCGATGCTGTCCGACCGCTGGTCCGATATCGTCGTCCGGCAGGTCGTCGACCGCGCCGACGGCTGGCCGTTCGTGCTGCAGCTGGCACGGCTGCGCATGGCCGCCGGCGACGACGATCCGATGGCCGTCGCCAGTCGTGCCGCCGTGCCGATCCAGCAGGTGTTCGAATACCTCGCCACGCAGGTGCTGTCGACGCTGCAGGACGACGACATCGATTTCCTCGTCGAGGTCTCGATCCTCGAGCGGATCGACGTGGCGTCGGCGAACGCGGTCCGCAAGCGCAGCGACGGCGCGTTCTACATCGAGCGCCTGAAGCGCCTGCGGCCCATCGTGGTCGTGGATGCGGAGACGGGATCCGCGACGCTGCACCCGCTGATGCGCGACCTGCTGCGCAGCATGCTCGATCGCGAGGTCGAGGGCGCACGCAACGCCACGCTCAATGCGCGCGCCGCCGAGCACTTCGCGGCGCGCGGCGCGCTGCACGACGCGGTGACGCATGCCGTGCTCGGCGGTCGCTTCGAGCTCGCCGCATCGATCCTCGCCGATGCGGGCGGCGTCTGCCTGCTGATGGATCAAGGCGTCGGTCGCACCCGGTCGCTGCTGCAGTTGCTGCCGACGGCCGTCGTGCGACAACAGCCTCGCCTGCGGCTGCTGCGCATCGCCCAGTTGCTGGTCGAGGAGAACGGACCCGAGGCGCGCCTCGACTTCGACCGCCTCGTCACCGGCCTGGGCGTCGAGACTCTCGACGACCGGACGCGGATGGACCTGGCACTGACCCGGCAGCTCCTGTCGATCAACCAGGCGGAGCACGAATTCCGTTTCACGCTGACGCCGGAGATCGAACAGGCGGTCGTCGAGGCGCGTACCCGGTACTGCGAGGATCCGCGCCCGCTGGCGCTCGCGCTCGCCGTCGAGCTGACGCTGCTGCAGCGCTACGGACCGCTCGAGCGCGCAGAGCGTCGCACGCTCGAGGCCGAACGCCTCCATCGCGAAGGTCCGTTCTCGTACAACATGCCGTGGACCTGGATCTACAAGGCACGCAACGCCTACGCCCGGGGCGATCTGGAGACGGCGAAGGCCGAGCTGACGAAGGCGTCCGGCGACGACCTCGACATCGTCCGCTTCACGCATGGCTCGTTCGGCCAGGTGGTCCACGCGCTGCTGGGCAAGCTGCACTACGACCAGGGCGACCTCGACGAGGCGTTCCGCCACTTCGAGGCGATCGCGCCGGTCAGCCGGATGACGTTGTTCGAGATCCACGAGGCGGTCCATGTCTGCTATCCGCTGTGCGAGTTCGCCCGCGGCAACGCGACGCGGGCGCTCGAGATGCTGGCGGCGGCGCGCGAGTTCGCCGAGGACGAGGGGCTGCCGCATCTCGCCGTGATCGCGGCGGCGCACGAGGTCGGCGTGCTGATCGCCATCGGCCGCGTCGGGGAGGCGCGGTCGCTCGCGCAGTCGAGCGGCCTCGAGCACGTGCTCGACATCGGGCGGCGGCCAGGCGCGTTGCCGGAGGTCGAATGCGCCGCGGTGAGCTTCGCCTGCTTCGGATTGATGCGGGCCTCTGGCCGGACCGGCCGGGCCGCAGCGATCGCCGAGGATGCGCTCGCTGCCGCGTTGCAAGGCGGCCGACGACTCGCGGAAGTCGATGCGCGCCTGATGCTGGCGCGGCTCGCGCTCGACCGGCACGATGCCGTCGCGGCGCGTGCCGCCGTCGAACAGGCCCTGCGGATCGTCGAGGCGGGACGCGCGGTGCAACCGTTCGTGCGCGCCGGTGCCGAGGTCATCGCGGTGGTTCGCGATGTCGCGCTGGCGGCGGGCCATGCGCTCGGCGCGTGGGCGGCCCGGGTCGTCGCCTGCTGGGAAGAAGCGTTCCAGCTGCGCCACGCCAACGACAAGCTGTTCACGCCGCGCGAGCGCGATGTCCTGCGCGGTCTCGTCAAGGGCCAGTCGACCAAGTTGATCGCCCGCGAGCTGATGCTGTCGCCCGAGACGATCAAGCATCACCTCAAGTCGATCTTCTCCAAGCTGGGCGTGCGCTCGCGCGACGAAGTCGTCGCCGAGGTGCGGCGGCGTGCGGTCGTGTGAACCGGTCGCTCGCGATCCGCGATCAGCCGGTCGCGTCGCGCGAGAACGTCATCGCGGCCGTGCCCCGTTTCCACGCCAGTGCCTTCATGGCGACCCAGTAGACCGCGCCGCCGATGACCAGCGCGTTGAGCGCGGGAATGCCGATGCCGGGAAGCAACGCGCCGCCCGAACCGAGGGCCCACGCGATCAGCGCGACCGGATTGAGGCGTTCGACCTGTGTCGGCAGGCGACCGGTGCGACGTGCCAGCGCCAGCACTTCGCGGTCGCGCCGCAGCAGGTAGTAGTCGACGATCATGATCGCGGCCACCGGCGGGATGGCGACGCCGAGCAGCACCAGGAAGCCGATCAGGTGATCGAGGATGCCGAGCAGCGACAGCAACGTGCTGACGATGCCGATCCACCATGTCAGCCGCGCCCGGCCCGACCAGCGCACGGCCGTCGACGCGGGGCGTGCTCCCTCGGACCGGGCACTCGGCCGCAACGCGTGCAGCAAGGTGCTGAAGCCGAGCGACGACGAGTACAGGTTGAGGTTGTTGAGCTTGACCGTCGAAACGATCGCGATGGTCGCGCCGAGCCAGCCGGTCAGCGCGGACATCAGCGTCACGATGTCGGCGCTGCGCAGCAGCAGAGCCATCGCGACGGCGAGCAGGTTGATGGTCATCTCGCCGACGAAGGTGGCGATCAGCGTCATCCAGAACACGTCCTTGCCGCTGCGCATGAAGCGGCTGACGTCGGGCGTCACGATCGCGCCGATGATGAAGCTGCCGGCGACCGCGGTGATGGCGGCGGGCATGCCGATCGCGGGGCCGGCCGGCACGGCCGCGAGCAGTTCGGCCAGCGTATGGCCCCGCAGCAGGCCGAAGGCCGCCCACAGCACGGCGGCGAGGAACAGCGGCAGTGCGATCTTCGCGATCAGCGACATGAGCCGGTAGCCCTTGACCGTCAACCACGTCACCAGGATGCCGGTCACGAGCGACCACAGCGGCGCGTTGAGCAGGCCGGTGGCCTTCAGCAGGCCGTTCGCGAAGACGCCGTTCTGCACGCCGAACCAGCCCATCAACGCGATGGCGATGACCGCACCCACCAGCGCCGAGCCCAGCCGCCCGAATCCCGCCCACGATGCCAGCAGCGTCGTCGACAGGCCCTCGGCACAAGCCGCCGCGCCGAGCGCCCAGCTGAGCACCTGCAGGACCACCGAGCCGAAGATCGTGGCCCACACCGCCTGCGAGAACGTCATGCCGAAGCCGAGCGATGCGCCGAGCAGCAACTGCGGTACGCACGCGAACGCGCCCAGGCGGATCACCAGGACCTCGAACATCGGGCGGCGCTGGTCCGGCGGCACGGGTGCGGTCGCGAAGTCGTCGCCGGAACCCGCGACGGCGACGGCCCCGATCTCGACGCCGAGGTCGGCGTCGGACGGGCCGGTAGGGGTGCGGTCGTTCATCGGCGCTCCTCGAGCGACATCGGCAGGTAGTCCGCGTCGTAGCCGAAGTAGCGCGGCCCCGCGAGCGCGATCCCCTCGGGCGTGCGCCACTGCGGGTCGCAGGGAAAGACCACCAGCGTGACGCGCAGGCCGTACCGCAGCAACTCGGTCGTGACCGGCTCGCCGGTCTCGACGTCGAGCAGGGCGATCAGGTCGGGCGTCGTCGCCACCGCCCGCTCGTCGATCTCGGCAAGCAGGAACTCGTTCTGGAAGCGGACCTGACAGCGGGCGCCCAGGGCATCGTCGAACGCCGACAACGAGGCGGTCCCCCGCGTCCAGCCGCCGGCCGTCACCCGCTGCACGTCGGTCACCTTGCCGGTGAACAGCGGTTTGCCGCCGATCAGTTCGATCAGCCGCGCCACCGGATCGTCGTTGTCGCGCCGCGCCCGCAGCAGCACGTCGCCGGCGCGCTGCAACATCGACAGCGAGCCGGGGATCGTCGCGACGCGCGCCTGCGCGCCCGTCATCGGATAGAGCGCCACGCAGGCTCCGCCGCCCATGTCGTTGGCGAGCGAACGGGCGAAGCGTTCGGTGTAGAGGTTGGTGGTCGTCTGCATCACCACCGAGTTGCCCTTGTCGTCGCTGAGCGCCATCGGCGTCGCCGCGATGCCGTGCAGCGTCGCCAGCGTCATCTGGATCTCGGGGAACGCCCGTCCCATCAGGTCCGCGTCGAGCAGCGGCAACCCGGTCTGCGAGGCGACCGCGAACGGGATCGTTGAGTTGATCCCGCCGGCCTCGGCGCACATCACGGCCGTGGCCCGCCGGTTGAGGAACTTCTCCATCGCGCCGAGCGCGTTGACCATCTGCTGCGTGCTGGGAAACTTCTCGATCGCCACCGCCGGCGCGCCGACCAGCGCCACCGACACCACCAGCGCATCGTCGGCCAGCGCATCGATGTCGATCAGCGCGACGTCGCCATGACGCTGCATCAGGTTCCTGGCGATCAGCTTGCCGACGTACGGGTCGCCGCCGCCCCCCGTGCCGTACACGCTCGCGCCGAGAGCGATCGCCTCGATGTCGTGCGCCGAAATGTGTCGCATGGATGGTCTCGATGAAAGGTGGGCGGACGATCGTCGGTGCGGGGCTCAGTCGGCGAGCAGCAGTTCGCCGACGACCTTGACGCGGATGCGCGTCACGTCGCCCACCATGTAGGCGAGCGGCAGGTCCTCGACGTCGACGACGACCAGCGTCTCGGGTTGCGCCCCGTTGGCGACGGCCGCTGCCTGCGCTTCCGCGGTGGCCTCCGCGATCGCGGCCTCGCGCGACAGGTCCACCAGCTTGAACAGGCGGTCGCATTCGCCGCTGACCTGGGCGATCGCGGCGCCGACCGCGTTGGCGACCGCGAAGTGCGGCGGTTTGATCGCCGTCAGGTCGCCGATGCGTTCGCGGGCCAGCACGCAGCCGCCGCCCACGATCAGCAACGGCACCGCGGCGTTCGAGGTCCGCATCCGGTCGACCGCGTTGAACAACAGGGTCTGCATGCGCTCGATGCAGGCGGCGACGCCGTCGCGATCGAGATGGCTCACGTACGCCGGGTTGCCGAAGTCGGCGAGACCGCCGGCGACCGCGACGTCGCTCGCGGTCAACGTGCGGCCGCCGAAGATCAGCGCGTCCTCGTGCAGGCGGTAACCGACGCTTTGCGGCCCGATCTGCGCGAACTCGGCATCGATCCGCGTGCCGCCGCCGAGCCCGATGCTGAAGACGTCCGGCATGCGGAAGTTGGTGCGCACGCCGCCGACCTCGACCGCGGTGCCGGCGGGCCGCGGAAAGCCTTTCTGCAGCACGCCGACGTCGGACGTCGTCCCGCCGATGTCGACGACGATGGCATCGTCGACCGACGACAGGAAGGCGGCGCCGCGCATCGAGTTGGTCGGCCCCGACGCGACGGTGAGGATCGGGAAGCGCGCGGCGCGGGCGGCGCTCATCAACGTGCCGTCGTTCTGCGTCAGGTAGAACGGCGCAGCGATGCCCGACCGCGTCACGGCATCCTGGAAGGCGGCCATGATCGCCGGACCGAGTTCGCCGAGCGCGGCGTTGAGGATCGCCGCGTTCTCGCGCTCGAGCAGGCCGACCCGGCCCACTTCCGACGACAGCGTGATCTGCGCGTACGGCATCACCTCGAGCACCAGACGCGCCGCTTCCTTCTCCTGTCGGTCGTCGATCGACGCGAAGACGCCGGAGATCGCCACGTGACGGATCTTGTGGATCGCGAGCGTCTCGGCCGCGGCGCGGATCTCGTCGGGCACCAGCGGCGCGATCTCGCGGCCGTCGAACTCGAAGCCGCCGGCGACGAGATGGACATCGGCTCGCACGGCGGCCGCGATGTCGTCCGGCCAGCCGGACAGCGGCGGCAACGACTGCGTGGCCGGCAGCGCCAGACGGATCACGCCGACCCGGGCGAGCGACCGCCGCTCGATCAGCGCGTTGGTGAAGTGCGTGGTGCCGATCATCACGGCACGCAACGCGGAGACCGCCACGCCGGAGCCCGAGATCACCTGGGCGAGCACCGACTGCACGCCGCCCGAGACGTCGGCCGAGGTCGCCGCCTTGACCGCATGGACGACCGCGTCGCCGTTCATCAGGACGGCATCGGTGTTGGTGCCCCCCACGTCGATCCCTATGCGGTACATGCGTCGTTTCCCTTGGAACGCGGTGGGCCCTCGTGCAGCCGGAAGGAGCGCATCGGGGTCGAGATCAAAACCGGATTCGGGTGCCGACGCCGAATTGCCGTTCGTCGGCGAGCGCGCCGATGGCGTAGCCGAGGCCCGAGTACTTGTTCGGATTGAAGTCGGCGTAGTACTTCGTGTTCGCGAGGTTCTTGACGTATGCGTACGCCGACCAGACGTCCTTGGCGCTGGAGACGCTGATCCGCGCGTTGTAGAGCGCGAACGAGCGTTCGACGTCGGCGTTGTCGATCTGCCAGTAGCGCTTGCTGCGCAGTTCCGAATCGAAGCGGGCCATGCCGACCACCCCGAGCAGCGCCTGGCTGTACTGCACGCCGAGGTTGACCTTGTACGGCGAGGCCTTCGGCGTGTAGTTGCCGACGGTCGACGGCGTGGCGTCGTTCTGACGGATGCGGCTGTCGGTGGTGCCGACGCCACCGTCGAACTGCAGTCCGGCGACCGGCAGGTACTGGAAGTCGATGTCGACGCCCTTGATATGCACCCGCTCGATGTTGTTGATCAACTGCGCGGCGGTCGCGCCGTCGACGAAGAAGTACTGGAAGTTCTTCGACTGCGCGAAGTAGGCCGAACCGTTCAGCAACAGGCGGTTGTCGAGCAGCGTGGACTTGATGCCGGCCTCGTAGTTGCGCAGCGTCTCGGCACGGAAGTCGGGCAGGCCCGGTGCGTTGAAGCCGCCCGAGCGAAAGCCGGTGCTGAACGTCGCGTAGCCGAGCAGTCCCTTCATGAGGCGTTCGGTCACCGTGATCTTCGGCTGGACCGAATTGAACGAGCGGTTGCGGTCGTCGTCGGCGACGATGTCGTGTTGCTGGCGTGCATCGCGGTCGTAGCGCAGGCCGACGGCCACCGTCGTCGCCGCGCCGAAGTCCTCCTCCACCTGGCCGAACAGCGAATACGCGCGATTGTTGTTGTGTTCGTTGCGCTCGATCAGCCGCTTGGTCGCGTCGTCGTACTGGTTGCGCTCGCCGTTGGTGTCGAAGAACGCGCGCGTCTCCAGGTCGCGTTGCGTGTACAGCATCAACCCGCCGGCGATCCAGCGGAACGGCGCGTCGTCGTTGGACGTGAAGCGGATCTCCTGGCTCAGCATGCGCACGCGCAGGTTCTGGCCCTGGCCGGCCTGGAAGCCGAAGCCGAGGAAGCCGCCCGGGCTGTCGACCGGGTTGCTGAAGTCGAGGTCGCCGCGATAGCGCTCGGTGAGATCGGTGTAGGCGCTGATCGCGCTCAGCGTGCCGAGGTCGGTGCGGTAGTTCGCCTTGAAGCTGCCGTCGTAGGTGTAGCCGACGGTCTGGCCGAGCATGTTCTCGCGCGGCGACTCGATGTCGTTGGCGCGGTTGCTCGAGACCTTGCTGTCGGTCACTGCGCCACCGATGTAGTCGTTGACCGAGGCACGCAGATCGAGCCGCAGGCGGTCGTCGACATCGAACAGCAGCTTGCCGCGCAACCCGCTGTCGTGGTCGATGCGGTCGACCATGCGGTGCAGGTAGGTGTTCTCGATCAGGCCGCTCGAGCGCACCGAGTCGCCGGCCACGCGATAGAGCAGCTTGTCGTCGACGATCGGGCCGCTGACGCCGGCCGACACCATCGCGGTATGGGCGTTGCCCACCTCGACGTTGCCGAATCCTTCGAGCTGATTGGTCGGCTGCCGGGTCTCGATGGTGATCGCACCGCCGATCGCGTTGCGTCCGAACAGCGCGCCTTGCGGTCCCTTCAGCACCTCGATGCGGAGGACGTCGAAGAGGTTCATCTTCAACTGCTTCTGGTTGTTCTGCGGCACGCCGTCGATGACGACCGCGACCGGCGAGTCGGCGTTGTTGAGTTGCGACACGCCGCGAATGGTCACGAAGGAATTGGCGAACGTGAACGAGTGGTCGAACGCGACGTTGGGCGTCAGATTGATGAAGTCCTGCGTCGACGTGATGTTGGCCGCCTCGATCTGCTTGGCCGAGAACGTCTTGACCGAGACCGGTACGTCCTGCAGCTCCTGCACCCGTCCCTGCGCGGTGACCTTGACGGTCTCCAGCGTCTCGGGCGCCGCCGCGGCCGCAGCGGCCGGCGGGACCGGCACCGACTCCTGCGCGGCCACCGTCGAAGCGACGGCCACCAGCGTCAAGCCGAGCGCGGCATCGATGAACTTCGAACATCCCTGGTCACGTCGCACGCGCACCTCCCGCCGTTGGATCGTTCGACGCGGACACGTCGATCGGTCGTTGCAGTCTGTGCGAGCGACGCCGGGCTAACAAGCGAAGCGGGATGGGATGCGACCGCTAAAAAAGGGGGATGCCGCCACGCGGCGGGGCGATCGCGTCGTCGTCGCGCGACGGCGTCGGCATCCCCACGCGCATCGCCGCCGTGTCGGGGCAACGTCGAGGCCGGGTCGAGGCCGGGTCGAGGCCGGGTCGACGCCGGGTCGAGGCCGGGTCGAAGCCGGGTCGAGGCCGGGTCGAAGCCGGGTCGACGCCACCTCCAGGCCTCATCGAGCCGGCAGCTGCAGCACGAGACGCGTCGACGTGGGCTGCGCACAACACAGCAGCACGCGACCCTCCGGCGGACCTGCCGCGGGCGCGAGGGTGTAGCGCACCGTTCCCTCGCACAGCGCGACCTCGCAGGTACCGCAGTCGCCCAGGCGACAGGCGCTGTCGACCGCGATCCCCGCGGCCTCCGCCGCTTCGAGCAGCGTCAGCGCCTCGTCGCGTCGCCAGACGATCGTGCGCGCCTGCGCCGCGAAGACCACCTCCGCCAAGGCGGGCAGGGTCGCCTCCGCGGCGCGCCGTGTCTCACCACCGAAGCTCTCCGAATGGATCGCGTGCTCCTCGACGCCGTGGGCCAGCAGCACTTGGCGAACGTCGTGCTCGAACGCGCGGGGGCCGCACAGGTAGAAGTCCGAGTAGACCCCCGTCAGTTCGATCGGGCGGCCGAAGGGGCTGAGGGCATAGGGTTCGCTCAGCAACGCCGCGATCGCTTCGGCATCGGGCCGACCCGCCCGATCGTAACCAACGCCAGGCGGGTCGGTGACGTCGGGCGACGTGTAGTGAACGCGACGGATCGCACCCGGAATCGTCGCCAGCAGCGCATCCGCTTCCCGCGCGAAGGCGTGCTCCGCGCCCGATCTCGCGACGTGGAGCCACAGCAACGGCGGAGCCTCGTCGCCGCGTTCCGCATGCGCCTTCAACATCGCGAGCAGCGGCGTGACCCCGATGCCGGCGCTGATCAGCACGATCCGCACGAAGCCGCTGCGGTCGAGCACGAAGCGACCCGACGGCGGTCGCACGTCCACGATGTCGCCGACGCGTGCCGTGTCGTGCATCCACACCGAGCCGTCGCCGTCGGTGCCGCGCTGGATCGACACGCGGTAATCCGCTGCGGTCGTATCGTGATCCGACAGGCTCCAGGTGCGGATCGCTCCGCCCGGCAGCCGAACGACCAGGTTCTGCCCCGCGCGATAGCCGGCGACCGGCCCGCCGTCGCCGGGTCGTAGCCGGAACGACTTGATCCGCTTCGTCTCGCTTTCGATCGACGCGATCTCGAAGCGTCGCCAACCGGGCCAGCGTCCCCGGCGGGTCGACTGGCCGTCGGTCAGGAAAGCGAGGCGCTTGCGCAGCATGCCCGCCGCCTGGCCGCCGAGACCCGGTGTCGCGAGAAGGTCCCGCAGCCGGTCGAGATCGGCGATGTCGGGATCGTGCAGTACGGCGGACAGGCCCGAAACGCTGATATCGTCAGCCACGCTTTCGCGCTCGGCGGCGTCGCCCGGCCCGATCCGGCCCGCCTCGATCACCCGCAGGTAGCAGCCCATCCGGCCGCTGTCGATCAAGGTCCGAAGGAAGCTCGCGGGCTGACCCAGTCGCCAGCTCAGCTTGAAGCACGGGATGCGAGGCGATGTGACCTCGAGCAGCGCCGCACCGATCCGCAAACGGTCGCCGATGTGCAGAGCCGCCTCGTCGGGCAGGCCGGACAGCAGCAGGTTCTCGCCCCAGTGGCAGGCGCCCCACGCGGCGCGATCGATGCCGAGCCGCTCGGTCCAGTGGTCGTAGTGCTCGGAGAAGAAGGCGAACACCTCTTCGGTGTGGACCGCCGTCGCGTTGCCGTCGGGTCCACCGGCTCCGAAGTGCACGGGAGATCCGGACGGCGAGCGGACGATCGACGTCAGGACCGGCCGGCCGTCGATCTCCTGCCAGCTCGGCTGCGCGACGCTGACCGCGACGACTTGCCCCATGTCAGCCCGCCGTGGCCGTCGGGCCCGCGCTGCGGCACGGCGCGTCGATCGCCGAAGACGCCGACGCGTCCTGCGTGGCCGCTCGCGATCGCTCGAGCTCGTGTGAACGCACGTGGCCCCCGGGTTCGTTCGAAATCCGACGGCCGAGCGGAAGGAGACGGACCGACGGTCGGCGCATCGAGGGGCGCGGTGCGATGGGCTGGCCGGCGCTCAATCGGGGCTCAATCGGCGAAGCGCGTCTTCATCACGATCTTGCCGAACTGCGTGCCGGAGCGCATGTGGTCGTACGCGGCCTGGAACTCTTCGAGCGGGAAGACCCGGTCGACCACCGGTGCCAGGCGACCGGCTTCGAAGGCGAGCGTCAGGAACAGCTTCGTCTCCTCGCGGACGCGCGGGTCGGCCAGCGCCGGGATGGCCGAATACGGCTGGATCGACAGGCCGCGACGCAGGACCGATGCGATCGGATACTCGATCGACGGATCGCCGCCGAGCATGCCGTAGACGAACACCTTCGCGCCGTCCGCCAGTCCATCGAGATAGGTGCGGATGAACGATCCGGCGATCGGGTCGTAGGCCAGTTGCACGCCGCGTCCGTCGGTGATGTCCAGCATGCGGCGGGCGAGCGGTTCCTCGTCGGTCGCGATCACGTGGTCGGCGCCCTGCTCGAGCAAGAGCGCCTTCTTGTCGCCGGTGCGCGTCGTGGCGATCACCTGCGCACCCATCAGCTTGGCGAGGTGCACGCCGCCGAGGCCGGCGCTGCTCGAGGCCGCGGTCACCAGCACGGTGTCGTCCGGACTCAGCCGCGTATGCACCCGATACGGCACGTAGGCGGTGCCGTACATCATCCAGAACGCGCACGCCTGCTCGGCCGGGACGCGATCCGGCCACGGCGCGAGATAGCCGACCGGCGTGATGCCGAACTCGCCGCCGATCGCGTAGTTCGGATCGGCATAGGGAATCGCGCTGACGCGGTCGCCGACGGCGAACTGCGTCACGCCGGCGCCCACCTGGTCGACGACGCCGCAAGCCTCGACGCCGATGCGGCTCGGGTAGCGCGTGGGGACGTAGTGCTCGCCCTCGAGATACAGGAGGTCGGCGCGGTTCAGTCCGATTGCATGCACCCGATACCGCACTTCGCCCGGTCCAGGCGTGCCCGGCTCGATATCGCCGAGCGACAGGGCCGGCTTGCCGTCCACCAGATCGACCATCGTCACGCGCGCCATCGACCGCCCCGTCTTCACCGTTCGAGAAAACGAGTATCGGCGCCGTCCGACCGTCGTGGCACGTGTTCGATGGGGGATAGGCCGGGTGTAAAACGGGTCAATCGGCGAATGAATGCGAGTGTGCGTCGACCCGGTCGGGCCCGCAGCGGAGCACGCGGAGTTCGACCACAATCAGGCGAACCGGGGCGCCCCTCGACGAGGCGTCCGCTTCGGCCATAGGCGCGCCGATCGACCGGCAGACCGAGGCCACCGCTTCGAGGGATCCGGGCCCGGTCCGCGTTGCCCCTCGCATCCGGTGGATCGAGGCGACCACGATCAGCGTGCGCTGCGCCTCGTGATCACGAGCCCGCGAGCCCGAACTCGCGCATCGGGAGACCGGGGTCGACACGTTCGGCGTCGAGAGCCCGCGTCGACGGCAGGTGCCCACGGCAGGTGCCGACGGTTCGGGCCGACGAAGATGCGCGACGACTTTGAGGCGCTCCGTCGCACCACGCTATGCTCGACGACCTCGGACAAGATCGAGTGCTGCAATGGATCACCGCCTCGCCCATGCCGCTCGCTGACGATGCCCTGCGCGGCACGCCCCGTGTCGTCTGGTCCGGACGCGTGTTCGCGTTCGTCGCGATGACCGGCTGGGCCGTCGCCGTCATCGTCGACAAGCTGACCGCGATCCCCACCGTCCTGCACCTGACGGTCATCCTGTTCCACGAAGCCGGCCACGTGCTGTTCGGGCCGTTCGGCGAAGCGCTCGGCGTCGCGGGCGGCGCGCTCGGCCAGCTGCTGATGCCGCTGACCTGCGCGATCGCACTCGGTCGTGGCGGCGACCGCTTCGGCGCGGCGCTGTGCGCCGCGTGGACGAGCCTGAGCCTGATCGATGTCGCCGTGTACGCGTACGACGCCGCCGACCCGGTGCTGCCGCTGATCGGCGGCGGGACCGGCGCCGACCGCTTCCACGACTTCGTATTTCTCTTCGATCGCTACGGACAGCTCGGCCACGCGCGCGGTTGGGGACGAGCGATGAAGGCAGTCGGTGCGCTCGGCGCCGCGGCGTCGCTGGTGTGGGCGGCGGTCGAGCTGCTGCGGCAACGCGAGGATCTGATCGAGTGAGTTGCGCGGGCAGCCGGAAGTCGTGCGGCGCTCCGGCAATCGCAGCTCGTCACCCGACGCCACCGGATATCCGCCTGCGCGGGAGCGACGGCGATGCCGCAGCTGAAATCTCATGTCACCGCAAGCCGGCTCGCTGAAGCACGGGAACGACGGCGGATGCTCAAGCTGCAACCTTACAATCCGCGGCGACGAGGGCGAGTCGGAAAGCGGCCACGACTCGTGGTCGCGCCGCCTCACCACACGGTCGGCTTCGGGTTCCGCTCCTCGAAGCCCTTCTGATGCCAGTACGGATAGATCGGCGTCTCCTGGCTGACTCCGTCGAGGCGCGCGACCTCGTCGGCCGAGAGCGTCCAGCCGAGCGCCCCGAGGTTCTGCAGCAGTTGCGCCTCGTCGCGCGCCCCGACCACCAGATTCGACACGGTCGGCCGGCCGAGCAGCCAGTTCAGGGCGACCTGGGGGATGGTCTTGTCACGCGCCCGGGCGATCTCGTCGAGCACGTCGACCACCGCGTACAGCTTCTCGTCGTCGACCGGCGGTCCGCCGACCGCGCCACCCGACGCGATGCGGCCCGCCTGCATCGGCTGGCCGCGACGGATCTTGCCGGTCAGGCGTCCCCAGCCGAGCGGGCTCCACACCATCGTGCCGACGCCCTGGTCGATCATCAGCGGCATCAGCTCCCACTCGTAGTGCCGGCCGATCAGCGAGTAGTAGCCCTGGTAGGCGACGTAGCGACCGAGCCCGTGGCGCTCCGACGTCGCGAGCGACTTCATCAGCTGCCAGCCCGAGAAGTTGGACGCGCCGATGTAGCCGATCTTGCCGCTGGTCATGAGGTCGTCGAGCGCGCGCAGCGTTTCGTCGACCGGCGTCAGCGCGTCGAAGCCGTGCATGAAGTAGAGGTCGATGTGGTCGGTCTGCAAGCGCTTCAGGCTCGCCTCGCAAGCCCGCATCAGATGAAAGCGCGACGAGCCCTGGTCGTTCGGCCCCTTGCCGCTCGGGAACGTCGCCTTGGTCGCGATCAGCGCATGGTCGCGCTTGCCCTTCAACGCGGTGCCGAGCACCACCTCGGACTGCCCGTCCGAATAGATGTCGGCGGTGTCGAAGAACGTCAGGCCGTGCTCGAGACAGACATCGACCAGGCGCGTCGCTTCGTCGGCCTGCGTCGCGCCCCAGCGCTGGAAGAATTCGTTGCTGCCGCCGAAGGTGCCGGTGCCGAGACTGAGCACGGGGACTTTCAGGCCGGAGCGGCCGAGCGATCGATGGTCCATGGGAGCGGCGTCTTGAGAGGTGGGCATCGAGGGACCACCGTGCGCGCCGCGCGTTCCCCCGGGGTCACATTCGTGCCGAGCGCCGCCATGGCGTCATCACCATGGGGTCATCGCGTCGATCGGCACGACGTGCTCCCGGGTGACCTCAACGAGCCGGCGAGCGCAGGACGGTCTCGGCGTCGGACCCGGCACGCGGCTCGCGCATGCGCTGTCGGGCAGCGGCCCGATCGCTGCACCAGCACGACGCGGCTACTTCGCCGCATCGGGCGCCGCGAAGTCGGCGTCGCCCATCTGCCCCAGCGTGAAGCTCCAGAGATCCGCCAGTGTCGTCTCGCGTTGCGAGCGGTTGGAGCCGATGCCGTGACCGGCGTCGTAGTCGATCCTGAGCAACACCGGCTTGCCCGACGTCGACGCCGCCTGTACCCGGGCCGCCATCTTCATCATGTGCCACGGCGCCACGCGCGGATCGTTGGCGCCGGTCGTGAAGAGCACGGCCGGGTAGCGCGTGCCCGGCACGATGTGCTGATAGGCGCCCATCGCGTACAACCCGTGGAAGCCGTCCTCGGTCCTGGTCGAGCCGAACTCCGAGACGTTCGGCGGACCGTTCGGCTCCGTCTCGGCGCGCAGCGTGTCGGACATGCCGACCTCGTCGAGGATCACCGCGAAGAGATCCGGCCGCCACGTCAACGCGCCGCCCACCGTGATGCCGCCGGCGCTGCCGCCGTTGCCCGCGAGCTTCTGCGGCGTCGTGTACTTCCGGTCGACCAGGTACTGGCCGCAGGCGATGAAGTCGAAGATCGTGTTGAGCTTGGTCTTCATCATGCCGCCGCGATGCCAGTCCTCGCCGTACTCGCCGCCGCCACGCACGTGCGCGACGGCCCAGATGCCGCCGCGTTCGATCCACGCGAGCGACGATGACCAGAAGAACGACTCCGACACCACGCCGTAGGCGCCGTAGCCGACCAGGAACGTCGGATGGCTGCCGTCGAGCACCAGGCCCTTGCGGTAAACGATCGACAACGGGACCTGCGTGCCGTCTTCGCCGGTGACCAGCACTTCCTTCGACTCGAGTTGCGACGTGTCGATCTTCGACGGCGGCATCAGGCCGGAGTCCACGCTGCGGTCGCTCGCAGGATCGTAGGCGTAGAGCGCCGGTGGCCGCGACCAGCTTTGCAGGTTGAAGAGGGCGCCGGGCTGCGCCGCGTCGGTGGTGGGCCCGAACACGTTGCCTTCGAACGGCATCGGGATCGCATGCGCACCCTCGCCGTCGAAGCCGACCCGGATCAGCTTCGACTGCACGCCGTCGCGCTCGCGGTAGTACAGGCCGTCCGCCGCGATGGCGAAGCCGGTGACGATCCCGGCGCTCTCGGGCACCACGACGCGCGCATGTCGCACGTCGGGCCGCGCGAGCGGCGTGGCCAGGACGCGAAAGTGCGAGGCGCCCTTCCGCGACAGGAAGAACAACGTGTCGCCGCGAACCGCCACCTGGCTGATGCCGTCGTCGATATCGGCGATCTTCTTCCACGGCGTCGCGCTGCCGGTCGCCTGCGCGAGCGGCGCGACGTAGAGCGTCGACGGGTTGTCGTCCATGTTGTGGTTGGCCACCGCCACCACCCACGGCGACGTCGAGGACCCGTGCACGTAGGTGCCCTGTCCCTCGGGAACGTCGAGCCCCTGGCGGACGCCGCGACCGAACACCGCAAGGTCGCTCTCCCCGTCCGGTCCACGGCCCATCACGTGCAGGTAGGTGCGGCCGTTGTATTCGGTCTCGTTGGCCGGCGTGTCGGGCGTCGTCTTCGCGTACTTGAGATAGAAGAACGAGCGGTTGTCGGGACGCCAGGTGACGACCGAGTCGTGGGCGCGCTCGATCGCTTCGGGCAAGGCCTGCATCGTCGCCACGTCGAGCACGTGCAACGTGCTCTGCTCCGAGCCGCCGGTCGACAGGCCGTAAGCCAGCGACCGACCGTCCCACGACGGCTCGAAGTAGTCGAGCGCGTAGTGCGTGTCGCTGCCCCGGCCGAGGGACGCGGGGTCGATCAGGAGGTGCTCGTCGCCGTTCAGGCCGTCGCGATACACGAGCTTCGGCTGCTCGGCGCCCGGCTCGCCGACCTCGTAGAAGTAACGTTGTCCGCGGCGCACGAAGTCGCCGCGCCGGGTGTCGGTGTTCGACAGCGCATGGATGCGGGCGAGCAGGGCCGCTCGTCCCGGCATCGCGTCGAGGAAGCCGCGGGTGGAGTCGGCCTGGGCCTTCATCCAGGTCTGGACCTCGGGGCTCTTCAGGTCTTCGAGCCAGCGATACGGGTCGACGACCGTCGTGCCGAAGTAGGTGTCCGAGACGGCGCGTACCGGGGCCACCGGGGGCGCGGCGGCATGGGCGCCGACGTGGACGACGGACACGAGACCCGCAACGGCGAGGCAGGCGGAACGGCGGATACGGACGACGAACGTGGACATGGGCGGACCCGGCGGGAAGAAGCGCGCGAGTCTAGCGCCTCGCTTCGACGCGCCGGGCGGCCCGACCCGGCGCCCGGCCGACGCGAGTCAACTACGCGTGTAGCGCTCGAACTCCTCCGTGTACCGCTTCGTCAGCTTCGCCTGCACGCTGGTGTCGCCGAGACCGCTCAGTTCCGGGAACCACTTCTCCTCTTCCTCGTGGATGTGGTGTGCGACCGCGGCTCGCAGGTGCTCCAGCTTGTCGAAATAGTCCTGCGACAGCGGCTCGAGCGTGTCGAGCGCCGCGGTCTGCACCTTCGCGGCGCTCTGCTCCGCGTACGCCGCGGTGGAGTGCCCCTTCTGGTTCGACAGCGCCATGGCGGGATACAACACGCTTTCCTCCGCGATCGAATGACCGGTCAGCAGGATCGCGAGCTGCTTTTGCGCCATGCGCTGCGACGCGGCGCTGTTGGCGCTCTTGACGCGCGCGAACGCGTTCTCGATGCCGGCGTGATGTTCGAGCACCATCGACAGCCAGTCGTTGCCGCTCGAGCGCGCACGCGCCTTGGCACGCGTTTCCTCGCGGTCCTTCTCGCTCGGCTCGGGCGTCACTGCGGCGACGACCTTGTCCAGTACGCTCATGTCGATTCCTTTCGTTGAAAGCGTCGAGCTTCCGGCAAAGTCGGTCGGACGACAGCGGCCAGGCTTCCGGTTACCGCTTGCGCCGATGGCACTACGACTTGTCAGAGGACCGGCGTTGCGGGTTGTCCCGATCGAAGCGTGCAGCGGGGTCAGGCGCCTGGCTCGAGTGCACGGATCGTCGCCTTCAGTCGCTTGCGCCCGTCGGGGCCGGCCGCGCGCCACGCCTGGAGCGCGGCCGCGAGGAAGCGCTGCTCCGAGACGGTCATGCCGCTGTCCGGGTGCGCTTTGTCGAGCCAGCCGGCCGGCTGGCGGCAGGCGGACTCGACCCGGCACGCCAGCCGGTCGCCGATCGGTCGGCTGCTCTTGATCTGGCTCCACATGCTCGGGCTGACCTGCAGCAGACGCGCGAACGATCGTTCCAGGCCCTTCGGCGCGATGCCGGCGCGCATCTGCGCCTCGGCATGGAGCCGGAACAGCGTCAACGCGTTGAGCAGGCGATGGCCGGCGATGCTGGACAAGATCGTTGCGAGCCCGGGACGCGAGCTTGGTCGTGCAGCGAAGGATCGTCGCATTCGATCGA
>CAHJXF010000016.1 GCA_903644065.1 Betaproteobacteria bacterium | reverse complement strand
TCGGCGGCAAGCCGATGGTGGTGCGGGTGGCCGATCGGGCGCGCGCCAGCGGCGCCCTGCGGGTCATCGTCGCGACCGACGACGAGGAGATCGCGACGCTGGTGCGCCGGCATGGGCACGAGGCCGCGATGACGCTCGCGTCGCACGCGTCGGGAACGGACCGGATCGCCGAGGTCGCGGCGCGGCTGGTCGCCGGGGCCGAGCTCGATGCCGCCGCCATCGTCGTCAACGTGCAGGGTGACGAGCCCCTGATCGATCCCGCGCTGATCGCGCAGGTCGCGACGGGGCTGGCCGCGGCACCCGACTGCGCGATGGCCACCGCGTGCCATGCGATCGATTCGCTCGCGGACCTGCGGAACCCCAACGTCGTCAAGGTCGTCGCCGACGCTCGCGGCCGGGCGCTCTACTTCTCGCGCGCCGCGATCCCGTTCGGTCGCGACGCGCGGCAGGGCGATCGGGTCGACGCGCTGCGCCACGTCGGCCTGTACGCCTACCGCGCCGATTTCCTCGCGGTGTTCACGTCGCTGCCGCCGGCACCGCTCGAACGGCTCGAAGCGCTCGAGCAGTTGCGCGCGCTGTGGCACGGCCACGCCATCGCGCTCGTCGTCGCGGCCGGGACGCCGGAGGCCGGCGTCGACACGCCCGACGACCTGGCCCGGGTCCGCCTGCGGTTCCCGAGCGGTCGTCCTGGGGCTAGCCACGATTGACCGTCCGCCGAGTCATCCGGTATGGTTCGCGTCGATTGTCGAGCGGGCAGGGCGCAGGGCAAGCCGGCCGCCGCACCGACGGATCGAAGACGACGCACCGCACGTCGCGAGCCGGTCCTTCCAGACTCCACGCACATTCCGAGGCATGACTGCGATGCAGAGAGACCCATGCGCCTGATTCTGCTGGGCGCACCCGGTGCGGGCAAAGGCACGCAGGCGCAGTTCATCCGCGAGCATTACGGCATCCCGCAGATCTCCACCGGCGACATGCTGCGTGCCGCGGTCAAGGCGCAGACACCGCTCGGCATCGCGGCCAAGAAGGTGATGGACACCGGCGCGCTGGTCTCGGACGACATCATCATCGGCCTCGTCGAGGACCGGCTCACGCAGCCCGACTGCGCCAGCGGCTACCTGTTCGACGGCTTCCCTCGCACCATCCCGCAGGCCGACGCGATGAAGCGGGCCGGCGTCGCGATCGACCACGTGCTGGAGATCGCGGTGCCCGACTCGGACATCATCGAGCGCATCACCGGACGTCGCGTGCATCCCGGCAGCCAGCGCATCTATCACGTGCACTTCAACCCGCCGAAGGCCGACGGCCTCGACGACGTGACCGGCGAGCCGCTGATCCAGCGCGACGACGACCTCGAGGCCACGGTCCGCAAGCGGCTCGAGGTCTATCACGCGCAGACCGAGATCCTGATCAGCTACTACTCCGAGTGGGCCGAGCGCGGCTCGCGGAGCGGCGAGCCCGAGGCCCCGCTCTATCGCAAGGTGTCGGGCACCGGCAGCGTCGATGCCATCCGCTCGCGCGTCTTCGCGGCGCTGGAGGACTGAGACCCGGTCTCCGGCGCGACGCGGACGCACCCGTTTTTCACGAGAACCGCCGGATTCGAATCCGGGGCAACGAAGGAGCTGGAGACATGGATGCAGGAACGACGGGCCTGTGGTTCGCGCTGGCATGCGGCGCGATCGCGGTGGTCTACGGGGTGTGGTCGCGCAGCTGGATCCTCGGATTGCCCGCCGGTAACGCCCGCATGCAGGAGATCGCGCTGGCGATCCAGCAGGGCGCGGCGGCTTACCTGAAGCGGCAATACACCACCATCGCGATGGTCGGCGTGGTGATCTTCATCGTCGTCGGCGTCATCCTCGGCTGGCTGACCGCCGCCGGCTTCCTGATCGGTGCGGTGCTGTCGGGCGCTTCCGGCTTCATCGGCATGAACGTCTCGGTGCGCGCCAACGTGCGTACCGCCGAGGCCGCGACGAAGGGGCTCGACGCCGCGCTCAACGTCGCGTTCCGCGGCGGCGCCATCACCGGCATGCTGGTCGTCGGCCTCGGCCTCCTCGGCGTGGCCGGCTGCTACGGCTTCCTGGTCGGCTTCGGCCCGACCACCGGCCTCGACCCGCTGCTGCTGCACGACGCCATCCAGCCGCTGATCGGCTTCGCGTTCGGCGCGTCGCTGATCTCGATCTTCGCGCGGCTCGGCGGCGGCATCTTCACGAAGGGGGCCGACGTCGGCGCCGACCTGGTCGGCAAGGTCGAGGCGGGCATTCCCGAGGACGACCCGCGCAACCCGGCGGTGATCGCCGACAACGTGGGCGACAACGTCGGCGACTGCGCCGGCATGGCCGCCGACCTGTTCGAGACCTACGCCGTGACGCTGATCGCGACCATGCTGCTGGGCGCGCTGCTGATGAAGGGCGCGGAGTTCGCGTCTGTGCTGTATCCGATGATGCTGGGCGGGTTCTCGATCATCGCGTCGATCATCGGCTGCTACTTCGTCAAGCACACGCCGGGCCGGAAGATCATGACCGCGCTGTACAAGGGCCTGATCGTGGCCGGCGTGCTGGCGCTGATCGCCTTCTACCCGATCACGGCCTGGGTCTTCGGCGGCACCGAGCTCGCGTCGGTCGCCCACGAGGACGGCATCTCGCTGGTGATGCGCCTGTACCTGTCGTCGGTCGTGGGGCTGGTACTGACCGGCCTGCTGGTGTGGATCACCGAGTACTACACCGGCACCGAGTACAAGCCGGTGCGCTACGTCGCGCAGGCGTCGACGACCGGTCACGGCACCAACATCATCGCGGGCCTGGCCGTGTCGATGAAGTCGACCGCGTGGCCGGTGATCTGCGTCTGCTTCGCGATCTACGCGGCCTACGGCCTCGCGGGCCTCTACGGCATCGCGACGGCGGCGACCTCGATGCTGTCGATGGCCGGCATCATCGTCGCGCTCGACGCCTACGGCCCGATCACCGACAACGCCGGGGGCATCGCCGAGATGGCCGAGCTGCCGGCCGCGGTCCGCGACGTGACCGACCCGCTCGACGCGGTCGGCAACACGACGAAGGCCGTGACCAAGGGCTACGCGATCGGCTCGGCCGGCCTCGCCGCGCTGGTGCTGTTCGCCGACTTCACGCACGCGCTCGACACCGCCGGCAAGACGGTCAACTTCAGCTTGAGCGAGCCGGCCGTGATCATCGGCCTCTTCGTCGGCGGGCTGATCCCTTATCTCTTCGGCGCAATGGCGATGGAAGCGGTGGGCCGCGCGGCCGGCGCGGTGGTGGTCGAGGTGCGGCGCCAGTTCCGCGACATCAAGGGCATCATGGAAGGCACCGGCAAGCCCGAGTACGGCGTGGCGGTCGACATGCTGACCAAGGCGGCCATCAAGGAGATGATGATCCCGTCGCTGCTGCCGATCGCGACGCCGATCGTGCTGGCCGTCGTCGCGCGCTTCCTGATGGGCCCCGACGCGGGACGCATGGCGATCGGCGGCATGCTGATGGGCACCATCGTCACGGGCCTCTTCGTCGCCATCTCGATGTGCACCGGCGGCGGCGCGTGGGACAACGCGAAGAAGTACATCGAGGAAGGCAACTTCGGCGGCAAGGGCTCCGAGGCGCACAAGGCCGCGGTCACCGGCGACACGGTCGGCGACCCCTACAAGGACACGGCCGGGCCGGCGGTCAATCCGTTGATCAAGATCATGAACATCGTGGCGCTGTTGATGGTGCCGCTGCTGTGAGCGATCGATCGTCCGCTCGGGCGACCACCCGATCGTTCGATCGGATCCCGGGCTGCGCCGGGCCGACAGCTTCAAAAAAACAAGGGCCGCGAAAGCGGCCCTTCTTCGTCGTGGCGCTCGATCGCCCGTCGTTCGAATGAACCCCGGCTTCTGCCGGGACGACACCTCGAGAAAGCGAAGAGCCGTGCGGGAGAAGCCCTTCTTCGTCGTGCCGCTCGATCGCCCGATCGTTGAACTGACCCCGGCCCGCGTCGGCATGCCGCCCAGCGAATCAGGGGCCGCGTGAAGGCCCCGGTTCGTCCGTCAGCGAAGATCAGGACCGGCCGAGCTCGATCGAATCGTCCTTGATCTTGTTGGTCGTGCCGGCGCGATTCAGCTGGTCCGCGGACGTCGCGCGGTCGTTGCCCTGCTCGATGTCTTCCCGCGTGATGTCGTGGCCGGCATCGTCGTTCATCACGCTTTCGCCGTCCTCCCGGGCCTTGCGTTCGCGGCTCTCGTCGTCGATGCCCGACTCCTGGGTGTCGCGCGGGTCGCCGATGGCGGTGTCGATGGTCATGGTCGTCTCCTGTCGTTGGTGAAGCGGTGCGACCCGGCGCGGCGCGGCGGGTTGCATCGAAGCCGGTAAATTACGAGCGATTCAGCCGGGCGCCGACCAGGCTCAAGCCGACCAGGCCCGGTCGACGATCGCCTTCGCGTCCTGGATGCCTGACGTTTCGCCGAACGCGGCACCCCATGGCCCGTCTTCCGCCAGCCGGGTGGCGCAGAAGCCTTCGGCCACCGCGCTCGAACCCGACTCGAGCAGCAGCGCTCCCTGCACCAGCAGGACCAGCCTGCGCACGAGGACCCGCGCATCGCGCTCGTCGAAGGCACGCGCCGCAAGCTTCGCCGCGAATGCCTCGAAAGCGCGATCGAACGACGCGTCGAGGCCACGCCGCGGCGCCAGCTCGGCCAGAAGCACGTCGATGGTGGCGCTCGATCGGCTGAAGGCCCGCAGCACGTCCAGGCACATCACGTTGCCCGACCCTTCCCAGATCGAGTTGACCGGCATCTCGCGATAGATGCGAGCGAGCGGTCCCTCCTCCACGTAGCCGTTGCCGCCGAGCACCTCCATCGCCTCGGCGGCGAGCGCGGGACCGCGTTTGCACACCCAGTACTTCGACGCGGTGGTCATCACGCGGCGGAACAGCGTCTCCGCCTCGTCTTCGTCGGCGTCGAACGCACGGGCCAGCCGGAGCGCGAGCGCGGTCGCGGCTTCGGACTCGAGCGCCAGGTCGGCGAGCACGGCGGTCATCAGCGGCTGATCGACCAGCGCAGCGCCGAAGACGCGACGATGGCGCGCGTGGTGGATCGCCTGGACCACCGCCTCGCGCATCATCCCCGCGCTGCCGACGACGCAGTCGAGCCGCGTGTACGTCCCCATCTCGAGGATGGTGGGGATGCCGCGGCCGGGCTCGCCCAGGCGGTGTCCCCAAGCGTGCGCGAACTCCACCTCGGACGACGCGTTGGAGCGGTTGCCGACCTTGTCCTTCAGCCGTTGCACGCGCACCGCGTTGCGCGACCCGTCGGGCTCGTAACGCGGCACGAGGAAGCAGGTCAGCCCCTGGTCGTGCCCCGCCGCGTCGCTGGCATGGGCCAGCACGAGATGCGCGTCGCACTGCGGCGCCGACCAGAACCATTTGTGGCCGACCAGGCGATGACCGTCGTCGTCGGCCGGCACCGCGCGGGTCGTGTTGCTGCGCACGTCCGAGCCGCCTTGCTTCTCGGTCATGCCCATGCCGACCAGCGCGCCGCGCTTCTGCGCCACCGGCAGGTCGCGCGGATCGTAGCTGCGCGACAGGATGCGCGGCACCCATTCGCGCGCGGCCCAGGGGTCGCGCCGCAGCGCCGCGACGGCACCGTACGTCATCGTGGTCGGACACAGCGTGCCGTGCTCGACCCGGCCCTGCATCAGGTAGCCGGCGGCGCGCAGCGTGTGAGCGCGACGGACCGCGGCATCGCCGACTCGGAGGTCGCCCGCGGCATCGAGAGGTCCCGCGTCGACCGTCGACGCCGCATCGGCCGTCCTCGATTCCCACGGGCTCGCATGGAAGCCGCGCGCGACGATGCCGTCCATCAACGCATGCCAGGCCGGATGGAAGTCGATGCGATCGACCCGATGCCCCTGCGCATCGAAGCTCCGCCACACAGGCGGATAGAGATTGGCCTGCCGTGCCAGCTCCGCGTTGCGCGGGTCGGCGAGCTCCTTGCCGATGCGACCGAGGCGATCGATGCCGGCCGCCGCGTCCTCGCGCAGGACCGCATCGCGCAGCCCCGCGTCGCTCGAGAAGAAGTCGGTATCCGCCAGTGGCGGCACCTGGTTGAAGACCTCGTCCGGCGCGGGACGGGCGGGCGACGATTCGGCTCGGTCCATCGACTGCTCCTCGATGATTCGACCGGTCGCATCGTGACGGTGACCGGCGGTGGACAAGCATACGCAAGGATGGCACGCACATGAAGCGGGGGAGCACGCTGCGCTAGAATCGCCCGCCCGTGCGTCGGCCGTCCGGCTTTTGCAAATCGCACGCCTCGAAGGAAGAGCCCGCATGTTCGACGACAGTGAGCAGGAACTCGGCCCGGTTCTCGCGCTGGTTCTCGCGATCGCCATCCTGACGAGCCTGTTCGCCATCGCCGTGGCGCTGTCGGTGACCGGCCTGTTATCCGGCGCGCCCGACGGGCCGGCCTCGACCGACGGCGCATCGACCCGCAGCGGCGACCCGGTTGCGATCGCCCCGGCGCGCGTCTACTTCGCGCTCGACAGCGCCGAACTGCCGGCCGACGCCGGCGGCGCGCTCTTCACGATGGCGGTGGCGGCCACGGTCGACTCGACGCGGCGACTCGAAGTGTCCGGCTACCACGACGCGAGCGGCGACAAGGCGCACAACGAGGATCTGGCGAAGGCCCGCGCCCTCGCGGTACGCGACGCGTTGCAGGCCGCCGGCGTGCCGGCGGAGCGGATCGAACTGCAGAAGCCGGTCGCAGTGCTCGGCGGAACGGAGCCGCGGGAAGCCCGGCGGGTCGAGATCACGTTGCGGTGACGGTCCGTCGTGCCTCGAGCGACGTGGCCGCCCGAACCAGCAGACGGAACGACGCGACGGAGAGCCGACGGACGGGGAGAGAGGATCCTCCCGCCGACGTCGGCTCGTCCGTCTCCTGCGGCATCGTTCGCCTTCTGCGGCATCGTTCGCCTTCTGCGGCATCGTTCGCCTTCTGCGGCATCGTCCGTCTTCTGCGGCATCTCGTGATGCGGTGACGCCGTGAGCAGCTCGGCGACGCGTCGAACGTCCCATCCACTCCTCAGGACACACGCATGGACATCGAAGGCAAGGCATTCATCGTCACCGGCGGCGCGTCGGGACTCGGCGCGGGCACGGTCCGCATGCTGACGAAGCACGGCGCCAAGGTCGTCATCGCCGACGTGCAGACGGCGTTGGGCGAGCAGGTCGCCGAGGAGCTCGGCCAGCAGTTCCTGCGCTGCGACGTCGCCAGCGAGACCGATGGCAAGGCGGTGGTCGCGGCGGCGACCGGGCTCGGCAAGCTGGTCGGCCTCGTCAACTGCGCCGGCATCGCGCCGGCGGTCAAGACGGTGGGGCGCGACGGCGCGCATCCGCTCGACGTCTTCACGAAGACGATCATGGTCAACCTGGTCGGCTCGTTCAACATGATCCGGCTCGCGGCCGAGGCGATGGCGAAGAACGACGCCGAGCCGACCGGCGAGCGCGGCGTGCTGATCAACACGGCGTCGGTCGCGGCCTACGACGGCCAGATCGGCCAGGCGGCGTATTCGGCGTCGAAGGGCGGTCTCGTCGGCATGACGCTGCCGATCGCCCGCGACCTGGCGCGCAACGGCATCCGCTGCATGACGATCGCGCCCGGCATCTTCCGCACCCCGATGATGGACAGCATGCCGCAGGACGTGCAGGACGCGCTGGCGGCCAGCATTCCCTTCCCGTCGCGGCTCGGATCGCCCGAGGACTACGCGAAGCTGGTCCATCACATCGTGACGAACGAGATGCTGAACGGCGAGACCATTCGGCTGGATGGGGCGATCCGGATGGCGCCGAAGTGATCGACGGAAATCGTCCGGCCGAAGCGAGGGTCGTGTCTTGTATCGAACCGGAACGTCTGCGGTCGAAGGGCAATGGGCCGAAACGCGTCCGCGTGCCGGGCGACGAGTAGTCCGGGTCTGGGTCGCATGCCGTCGTCCGGTCGATTGCGTGATGTCGGATGCACGACGGTTGCAACTTGCAGGTCCACACGGAGCGGGGTAGGCCGGCCACCGGGACGATCAGCGATGTCGGCCGCTTCGCCATCGAAGAAGCCGCTCGACGAGCGTTATCGGCCGTACCGTTCGTCGCATCGCAGCCATCGCCTCGTCGATCGGTCGGTCGGACCATCGTCGCGCGACGGCGACATGATCGGCACAGAACCACTCGAGGCCGTGAGGATGGCCGACCATGCCCTCGTCCAGAGGGCGATAATCGGCGAACCGCACGAGATGCGAGGCGTCGCGATCTTCGGCACGGTCGATGGAGACCGAATGTCCGCAGAGATGGCAATACGGTGGCTTCATCGTGCGCTCGAGGCTGCCTCTCGCCGTAGGGCGACGGTCGACGGTCGACGGTCGACAGCGGATGGATTGTCGAGGATGCGCGCCCGGACCGCGCGCTTTTCATCTCCGCTTCCATCTTCGGCTTCGCCCATTGGTTCGACGACGGACACGTTTGCCGGTCGGAGCCGGGCGGTAGAACCGGCCACCGTTCGGACAAGGCCGCGTGTCTCCGCACGCGACGCTCGATGAACGGGTACCACATGCGCTTCGACGGCAAGGTGAAATCGTGGAACCTCGCTCGTGGCTTCGGCTTCATCGAGCCCGCGCACGGCGGTGACGAACTCTTCGTGCACATCAGCGCCCTGCCCTCCGCGCTTCGGCCTCCGACGGTCGGGCAGCCGCTGACGTTCGAGGTCACGCTCGATCGCGATGCCAGGAAGCGCGCCGTGAACGTCGGTTTGCCGGTCGTGCGTCGATCGGCAGCTCGAGCGCGCGGCGACCGTCCCGCTCCCTGGAGCGCAGCAAGCGTTCTCGCCATTCCGCTTTTCCTCGTCGTCTTCGCGACGGTGGCGACGCATTGGCGAGTATCCGCCTGGGTCCCGTTCGCCTATCTGACGCTCAGCCTCGTCAGCGTGGCGTTCTACGCCGTCGACAAGGCGGCGGCCCGTCATGCGCGAAGGCGTGTGTCCGAACGATCGCTGCTGCTGCTCGGCCTCGCCGGCGGGTGGCCGGGCGCTCTCATCGCGCAGCAGTGGTTGCGGCACAAGACCGCCAAGCGTTCGTTCCGCTCGGCGTTCTGGGGCACGGTGGTGCTCAACCTGGTCGGATTCGTCGTCCTGCACTCACCGATCGCGGCCGCCTGGCGTGCATGATCGCCGCGTGAACGCCTGCGTGTGGATGGGCACCGAGGATGATGCTGATCCGACGTCGCTCGAGTCCTGCCGACTGTCGGCAAGGGACAGGCATCGACGGCGCGTCATGCCGCATCGAACGAACTAAGCAGACGCGGTCGCTTCGTCAGTTCAACCGCCCCGAAGCGTCCTTCAGCACCTCCAGCGTCCGGCGGATCTCGTCCGCCTCGGGCGCCTCCGGCACCCGATCGAGGTAGGCCGTCAGATCCTCGGCCGCCGCCCGTGGACATTCGAGCTGCGCATACACCAGCCCGCGATCCCTGCGCTCCTCGGGCTGGTCCGGCAACAGCACCACCAGCCGGTTCTGCACGTCGAGCAGGCGCGCGTAGTCGTTTCGCCCATGGTAGATGCCTTTCAGGTTGCGCAGCATGCGCGCCAGGATCTCGCGCGACGACGCCTCGCGGATCGCATGGCCGAGCGCGGCTTCGAACGCCGCGGCCTCGAGCCTGGGACCCGCCTCGCCGTCTTCTGCGACCGACCGTGACGCTTCCAGGAATTCCGACAGCCGCTCCTCGAGCTGCTCGCGCGACAGCGACTCGCCGGTCATCGGATCGAGATACAGGTCGCCCGCCCGCACCTTCAACTTGACCAGGAAATGGCCGGGGAACGACACGCCGCGAAGCGGCAGCCCGACCTGCTGGCCGATCTCCATCAGCAACACCGCCAGCGAGATCGGGATGCCGCGGCGGCGCTCGAGCACCTTGCCGACGTAGCTGTTGGCCGGATCGTAGTAGTCGTTGGCGTTGCCGGCGAAGCCCAGCTCCTGGAAGAAATAGCGGTTCAGCAACCGCAGCTTGTGCACCTGGCCCGCGTCGGCGGGCAACCGCGCCTTTAACGTCGCCGCCAGGCGATCGATGTCCGACTGCACGCGGCCGAGATCGAGCCGCGGGTCCACGTCCTGACCGATTGCGAGCGCGGCCTCGGTCAACGGGATGTCCTCGCCGTCGTCCGGCGTCGACACCAGCGTCGCGAAGTATTCGAGCGGGGTCATGACGGCCTCCATGTCACAGCGCCCGACGGAAGTGGCGCGGCCGCATGCCGCCCGCGAGCAATGCGGCGAAGTAGATCGCCGCACCGCCGGCAACGATGGCGGCGAGGGCAGCGACGCGTCGGAGCGGCTCGGCGCGCATCGCGATCCAGTCGAAGCGTCCGTCGCTCCACCACAGGAACAGCGCCAGCGCGAGCAACCCGAGCGCGAGGCGGAGCGCGAACACGGGCCAGCCGGCGCGCGGTCGATAGACGCCGCGCTTCCGCAGGCCGACGAACAGCAGCGCTGCGTTGAGGCAGGCGCCGAGGCCGATCGCCAGCGCGAGACCCGCATGCGCGAACAGCGGCACGAACAGCAGGTTCATCGCCTGCGTGCCGATCAGCACGACGACGCCGATCTTGACCGGCGTGCGGATGTCCTGTCGGGCGTAGAAGCCGGGCGCGAGGATCTTCACGAGGATCAGCCCGATCAGGCCGACGCCGTAGGCGGTGACCGCATGCTGGGTGGCAGTGACATCGAGCGCGGTGAACTTTCCGTAGTGGAACAAGGTGGCCGTGAGCGGCTCGGCGATCAGCCACAACCCGAGCGACGAGGGCAAGGCCAGCAAGAAGGCGAGGCGCATGCCCCAGTCGAGCAGATTCGATACTTCGTCCGGTCGCCCCGCCGCGTTGGCATGCGACAGGCTCGGCAGCAGGACGGTTCCCAGCGCGACGCCGAGCAGCGCGGTCGGGAACTCCATCAGCCGGTCGGCATAGGTGATCCACGACACGCTGCCGCAGGCGAGACGCGAAGCGATGTTTGTGTTGGCGATCAGGCTGATCTGCGCGATCGACACCGCGAAGGTCGCCGGCACCATCTGCCTCAGCACCCGCCGTACCCCGGGACTGGCCAGCGCCGCGCGGAAGTCGAAGCGGATGCGCGGCAGCATGCCGACCTTGATCAGGGCCGGGACCTGGAACGCGAGCTGGGCGATGCCGCCGATCACCACGGCCAGCGCCAGCGCCAGCACGGGCGGATCGACGTGCGGCGCGACGAACAGCGAGCACGCGATGAACGACAGGTTGAGCAGCACCGGCGTCACGGCCGGCACGGCGAACCGCCGCCAGGTGTTCAGGATCGCCGAAGCGCCGGCCACCAGGCCGATCAACGCGATGTAGGGGAACATGACGCGCGTCAGCATCACCGCGAGCCCGAATCCATCGTGACCCGAGCCGTCGTGACCCGAGCCGGCGGCGATCGAGCCGCCGGCGCCCGACACGGCACAGCGATCGGACTTGAGGCCGCCCGCGAGCAGCCACACGACGGCCGGCGTGCCGACCACACCGGCGACCGTGACGCCGATCAGCGACCACGTCAGCACGGTGGCCACGTGGTCGACCAGCGCGCGGGTCTCGGCTTCCGGCCGCTGCGCCTTGAATTCGCCCAGGATCGGCACGAAAGCCTGCGAGAACGCACCTTCGGCGAACAGGCGGCGCAGCAGGTTGGGGATGCGGAAGGCGACGAAGAAGGCGTCGGTCGCGACGCTGGCGCCAAAGATGCGCGCCATCAGGTTCTCGCGGACCAGGCCGGTCACGCGCGACAGCATCGTCATCCCGCTGACGGTGGCCAGCACGCGGAGCAGGTTCATCGAGCGATTATAGGGTTGACCCTCGGGTCGTCCCTGCAAGAAAGGCGCGACCGGCGCGTCGCGACCGCGGACGCCGCGTACCACCGCCCGTGCAGCGAGCACTGGACGGGCGACCTCCGGACGGTGCGCCACGGGGTTCGATCTGCCATCGTGCCGACCGCACTCCGGCGGCATGTGTGTCGCTCCCAGACCCGCGGCTACGCGCGTCGCTCGCCGGCCACCGCGCCGGCCGGGCCGCATCGCTGCCGGACGATCGGCACGGGCCGTCGCTCCAACGTGCCGGCCGACGCTTGCGGTTTCGACGAGCCGCCGCTAGAATCGCGGGCTTCATTGAATTCGCAGTCCTTTCGCCCGCCAGGTCCGTCGACCGGCGCGCCGCACCCCGAGATCCATGGCCAATTCCGCACAAGCAAAGAAGCGCGCGCATCAGAGCGCAGCCCAGAACGCCCACAACTCCAGCCTGCGTTCGGCGTTCCGCACCGCGATCAAGGCGGTCCGCAAGGCGATCGCCGCCGGCGACGTCGCCGCGGCGACCGAGCAGTACCGCAAGTCGACCGGCATCATCGATCGCATCGCGGACAAGAAGATCGTGCACAAGAACAAGGCCGCGCGGCACAAGAGCCGGCTGGCAGCCGCCGTCAAAGCGCTCGGCGCCTGAGCGACCCGCGTCCGGGGTCGACCCGGCCGAAGAAAAGCGCACCGTGGTGCGCTTTTTTTTCGCCTCGCGGTCGATCGAGCGCGATCAACCGGCTGCCGGCGGGATGTCCGGCAGCGTCGGGGCGGCGACGAGTTCGGACGCCGGCATGGTGACCAGTCCGTTGTCGCGGGCGAAGCCGACGACGAAGTCCCACGCCCGCGGCTCGAGATCGCGGAGCCGGGGGTCGACGATCACCGAGCGGACGCCGCGGACCATGGTGGGCTGCACGTAGGGCGAGTAGCCGAGGACCGGGCCGCGAGTGGCGACGAAGCCGGGGCGGTAGGCCGCCAGCACGCCGCACAGGCGTTCGGCCCAGTCGCTCGGGCGGAACGGCTCGCCGGCGAGCGTGACGCCCTTGATGATCAGTTCGACGGCGGTGGGGTCGGACATGGCGCGGTCTCGGATGCTGCCTTGTACGAACCCGGTCGGCGGCCTGCGATGCGTCCGCGAGCGGCGCGAAGGACCCGGGCGGGCCGGATTATAGCGGCGCACCGGCACGCGACAGCCGCCCGGGTCGGGGCGGCGGACCGAACGACAGCACGCCACGGAGCCGGCGATGAAGAAGGACCCGACGAATCGACTGCAGGCGTTCGCTGCCGCGCTCGGCGGCGGTCTGCTCGCGCGCCGCGACTTCCGGCTGATGTGGCTGGCGTCGACGGCGACCAGCTTCGGCGGTCAGGTGACGATGCTGGCGCTGCCGCTCACGGCCGTGCTGCTGCTCGACGCGACGCCCGCGCAGATGGGGTGGCTGGTAGCCTGCGAGACCCTGCCGTTCTCGTTGTTCTCGTTGCACGCCGGCGTGCTCGTCGACCGGCTCCGCAAGCTGCCGATCATCGTCGCGTGCGAGGTCGTGATCGCCGTCGCGCTGCTCACGGTGCCGATCGCTTTCCTCCTCGGACGTCTGACGATGCCGTGGATGTACGTCGTGGGCTTCGTGCTCGGCATCACCTTCGTGTTCATCGGCACTGCGTCGCAGGTGTTCATCACGCAGCTGGCCGGCCGCGAGCGCCTGATCGACGCCAACAGCCTCTTCATCGGCAGCGAATCGACGGCCCGGCTCACCGGTCCCGGCTTGGCCGGATTGCTGATCCAGGCGGTGGGTGCGCCGCTCGCGATCCTGTTCGACTGCCTGACCTTCGTCGCGTCGCTGCTGTTGCTGACCCGCATGCGGCACGTCGAGACACCGCCCGAGGCGGCGCAGGGCACGACGGTGCATCGCGAGATCCGCGCGGGCCTCGCGCTGGTCCTCGGCCATCCGATCCTGCGTCCGCTGACGCTGGTGTCGACGTCGTGGTTCATCGTGTTCCAGGGTTGGATGACGTTGCAGACCCTGTATGCCACGCGGGAGCTCGGCTTGTCGGCCGGTCAGCTCGGCGCGGCGCACATGGTGGGCGGCGCCGGTGCCCTGCTGGCGTCGCTGGTCGCGCGTCACGTTACCCGTCGCCTCGGCACGGGCTCGCCGATCCTGCTGGGCGTCGGTTGTTCGGCGCTGGCGTGGGCGCTGCTCGCGGCCGTGCCGCGCACGGACCACGCGTTCGCGACGCTCGGTGCGGCGATGTTCGTCTTCGACTTCGGCGTGATGCTCTACTGGATCAACTACGCGAGCCTGCGCCAGGCGGTGACGCCCGATGCGATGCTGGGCCGCATGACCGCCACGATGCGCTTCTTCACGGTCGCGGCCGGGCCGCTCGGCGCGCTGGCGGCGGGGCATTCGGCCGAAGCCTTCGGCTTGCGCCAGACCTTCGCCGGCATGAGCGTGCTGGTCGTCGGCATGGTCGTCTTCCTGACCTTGCGCACCGACCTGCGGCGCATACCCGACGTGTCGCTGATGGACGCCCCGCCCGCGAATCGGAACGCCTCCGCAATGGCGGCGGCGGGGGCGGAGGCGCCCCGGCTGGCGGGCGTGGAGTGAGAGGTCCCGGCGCTCGGCGGAACTCGTCAGACCGAATCAAATCGCTTACCATCGATCGCCCCTTACAGAGACGCACCATGACGCGCATGAACCCGATATCCGTCGCACCGGCCGCGCTGCAGTCGGTGCCGCCGCAGCCCGCCGTGCAGCCGGGCTCGCACGTGATGAACACCTATGCCAACCTGCCCGTGCATCTCGCACGCGGCGAAGGCGTATGGCTGTGGGACGAGGACGGCCGCAAGTATCTGGACGGGCTCGCCGGCATCGCGGTCAACACGCTCGGCCACGGCCATCCGCGACTGGTCGCGGCCATCGCCGACCAGGCCGCGAAGCTGATCCATTCGTCGAACGTCTACAAGGTCCGCCTGCAGGAAACGCTGGCCGACAAGCTGGCCGCGCTGTCCGGCATGGACAAGGTGTTCTTCTGCAATTCGGGGCTCGAGGCCAACGAGGCCGCGCTCAAGATCGCGCGGAAGTACGGTCACGATCGCGGCATCGCGCATCCCGAGATCGTGGTCTACGACAACGCGTTCCACGGCCGCTCGATCGCCACGCTGTCGGCCACCGGCAACGTCAAGGTGCAGAAGGGCTTCGAGCCGCTGGTGCCCGGGTTCGTCCGCGTGCCGATGAACGACATCGGCGCCCTCGAACAGGTGGCGGTCGAACGTCCCGGCGTCGTCGCCGTCTTCCTCGAGGCCATCCAGGGCGAAGGCGGCATCACGCCGGCTCGCGTCGAATACCTGAAGGCCATCCGTGCGCTCTGCGACCAGCAGGGCTGGCTGCTGATGATCGACGAGGTCCAGTGCGGCATCGGACGCACCGGCAAGTGGTTCGCGCATCAGTGGGCCGGCATCCAGCCGGACGTGATGCCGCTCGCGAAGGGATTGGCCGGCGGCGTGCCGATCGGCGCGGTCGTCGCGAAGGGTGCCGCGGCCGAGGTCTTCGGCCCGGGCAACCACGGCACCACGTTCGGCGGCAACCCGCTCGCCTGCCGCGCGGCGCTCGAGACGCTGTCGGTGATCGAGGACGAGCACCTGCTCGCGAACGCCGAGCACGTGGGCCAGACCATCCGCTCGGTGTTCTCGCGCGAGCTGTCGTCGGTGGCGGGCGTGCTCGACATCCGCGGCCGTGGCCTGATGCTCGGCATCGAGCTGGCCTGTCCCTGCGCCGAGATCCCGAAGCGCGCGTTGCAGTACTCGGCCGACTACGGGCTGCTGGTCAACGTCACGCAGGACCGCGTCGTCCGTCTCCTGCCGCCGCTCGTGATGAACGACGGAGAGGCGACGATGCTCGCGGAAGGCGTCGTCGCGCTGGTGCGCGAATTCCTCGCGCAGAAGGCCGAGCCCAAGGCCGCCTGACGGCGTTCGCCCGAGCCGCCGCGCGACGACTGCCGCAGCAAACCACGGCCCCGGGCGCCGACCGGCTCGCCGCGGCGGCCACCGGTCGGTGCGCAATGGCCGGACGTTCCGGAATCCTGTTCAGTAGCGTCGTTGAGTAGCGTCGCGCGGCCATGACGATTCGCCATTACCTCCAGTTCCGGGACCTGACGCGCGAGGACTACGCGCATCTGTTCGAGCGCATGCGCGTCATCAAGGACCGCTTCAAGCGCTACGTTGCCTACCAGCCGCTGCTCGATCGCACGCTGGCGATGGTCTTCGAGAAGGCTTCGACGCGTACCCGCGTGTCGTTCGAGGCCGGCATGTACCAGATGGGCGGCTCGGTGATCAACCTGACGACCGGCGACTCGCAGCTCGGTCGGGCCGAACCGATCGAGGACACCGCGCGGGTGATCAGCCGCATGGTCGACCTGGTCATGATCCGTACCTACGAGCAGGCGCGCCTCGAGACCTTCGCAGCGCACTCGCGCGTGCCGGTCATCAACGGCCTGACCAACGAATACCACCCGTGCCAGATCCTGGCCGACGTCTTCACCTTCATCGAGCAGCGCGGCGAGATCGAAGGGGCCACCGTCGCCTGGGTCGGCGATTCGAACAACATGTGCAACACGTGGCTGCAGGCCGCCGAGACGCTGGGCTTCACGGTCCACGTGTCCACGCCGCCGGGCTACGAGGTCGAGCCCGCGCGTGCGGGCCTGGTCGACGCGTCGCGGTACCGCGAGTTCGCCGACCCCGCCGAGGCCTGTCGCGATGCGGACCTCGTCACCACCGACGTGTGGACCAGCATGGGCTTCGAAGCCGAGAACGAGTCGCGCAAGAAGGCCTTCGCGGCATGGCGCGTGACCGACCGGCTGATGTGGTCGGCGAAGCCCACGGCGCTCTTCATGCACTGCCTGCCGGCGCACCGCGGCGAGGAGGTCGACGCGACCGTGATCGACGGCCCGCAGAGCGTCGTCTGGGACGAGGCCGAGAACCGCCTGCATGCGCAGAAGGCGCTGATGGAGTTCCTCGTCCTCGGACGCACGCATGCCTGATCGTCGCGTCGACCTTCGTCCAGCCGGGTCGACGCCGCGATGAATGCGGCGCATGCGGCGGCGACCGGGCGCACGCTCGACGCGACGCTCGAGGCCGCGTGGTTGAACCATCCCTGCTCGCCGGCCGATGCGCTGGCGGTGGCCACCAGCCACGCCGAGACCCATCCCGGCGCAACGATCAACGACCAGGTCTTCGCGCAACTGATCTCGGCCAGCAGCGCGGTGCGGCTCGCCGATACCGCGCATGCGCGGCTGCATCTCGCTCGCGCCCGGGCCATGCTGGCCCAGTCGACCACCCGCAGTCCGGCCTTCCAGCGGCTGCTGCAGATCGTCCACGGCGTGCACGCCGCGTTGCACTGGGTCGAGCGCGACCTCGTCGCGTCGATGGTGTCGTTCGAGCGGGCGCTCGCGACGCCCGACGCGCTCGAGCCGTCCGACGAGCACTACATCCGGCTGTGGCGCGCGATCACGCTGCTCGGCCTCGGCAAGCCCGAGCTCGCGTTCCGCGACCTGCTGATCGGCCTCGAGTACTTCCGCTTCCACTATCCGCCGGCGCATGCGCTGCTGGCCTTCAACGTGGGCGCGACGCTGCTGCACGCCGGCGACTGGGAAGGCGCCGAGAGCTGCCTGCGGATGGCGCTGGTGGAAAGCAGCCGGATCGGCATGTCCGGGTTCGACATCATGTGCCGCTCGAACCTCGTGTACTGCCTGATCAATACCGGCCGCGTCGAGGAGGCGACCTTCGAGATCAACGACGCGCTCGAAGACAACCGCGAGGAGCTGCTGCGCTTCCGGCCGGGCGACGTGATGACGACCGTCGCCGAGAACCTGATCGAGACCGGGCACCTCGCCGAAGCGACCGACTACGTCTTCGACGCGCTCGATGCCGCCATCGGCCGCGACTACCCGATGGGCGTGGGCACGGCCAAGTGGAACCAGGGTCGCATCGCGGTCGAGCAGGACAAGATCCCCGAAGCGATCAGCGCGTGGCGCGTCGCGCTGTGGAACCTGCGACGCCATCCGCACCTGACGCAGTTCTGGAAGACGGCGCTGGCCGTCTCGACGCTGTACGCGAAGCAGGGCGACTATCGCCGGGCGTTCCGCTGGCATCAGCGCTTCCATGCGTCGTATCGCCGCTGGCAGGACACGACGCGCGACGTGCGGCTCGCGTATTCGCAGGCCACGTTGCAGATGGAGGCGATCCGGCGCGAGCGTGACGCGGCCGAGGCGGAGCGGATCCGGCTGTTGCAGGCCAAGACCGAGCTCGAAGCGGTCAACACCGAGCTGCAGGTGCGCTACACCGAGATCGAGGCGGAAAGCGAGGAGTTGCGCGAGCAGGCGTCGCGCGACCCGCTGACCGGGCTGCTCAACCGGCGCAACCTGCTGCCCACGTTGAGCGCGATGCTCGAGAAGAGCGCGATCGGCAAGCAGCAGGTCATCGTGGCGATGCTCGATCTCGATCGCTTCAAGCAGTTCAACGACCGGCACGGCCACGTGGCCGGCGACCAGATCCTCGCGGCGGCCGGCCACCTGCTGCGCGACTTCTTCCGCGACGAGGACCGCGCGTTCCGCTACGGCGGCGACGAGTTCTGCATCTTCCTGCCGCGGACCAACCGCCTCGTCGGCGAAGCGCGGCTCGAGGCCTTCGCGCACGGTTTGGGCGAGTTGTTGCCCAACGCACCCGACGGCACGCCGTCGGGCGTGGCGGTGTCGTTTGGCCTCGCCTGCTTTCCCGACGACACGATGCAGGGCGGCGAGCTGCTCGCCATCGCCGACGCGGCGCTGTACAAGGCCAAGCGACGGCGAAAGGCGCAGGCCGGCGCCGGCCCGCGCAGCGACGCTGCTCTATAATCCGCGCGCCCGACGGACCCGAGTCCCGCGACGACCGTCGGCGCACGCCAGCACGATCCCGCTTCGCGACAACGCGAACGGTGACCTCCTCCCTTCGCGACGAGCGGCCCGCCGGCCGCCTGCGCAACGCCGAGCACGCTCATGACCGACATCAGCAAAGTCGTCCTCGCCTATTCCGGCGGCCTCGACACCTCCGTCATCCTCAAGTGGCTGCAGGACAACTACCGCGCCGAGGTCGTGACCTTCACGGCCGACATCGGCCAGGGCGAGGAGCTCGAGCCCGCGCGGGCCAAGGCGTTGAATGCCGGGATCAAGCCCGAGAACATCCACATCGACGACCTGCGCGAAGAGTTCGTCCGCGACTTCGTCTTCCCGATGTTCCGCTGCAACGCGGTCTACGAAGGCGAGTACCTGCTCGGCACGTCGATCGCACGACCGCTGATCGCGAAGCGCCAGATCGAGATCGCGCGCATGACCGGCGCCGAGGCGGTGTCGCACGGCGCGACCGGCAAGGGCAACGACCAGGTGCGCTTCGAGATGGGTTACTACGCGCTCGAGCCGGGCATCAAGGTGATCGCGCCGTGGCGCGAGTGGGACCTGCTGAGCCGCGAGAAGCTGCTGGCCTACGCCGAGGCCGCGGGCATTCCGATCGACATGAAGCACAAGGGCGGCGGCGCGCCCTATTCGATGGACGCCAACCTGCTGCACATCAGCTTCGAGGGCCGCCATCTCGAGGACCCGAAGGCCGAGGCCGAGGAGGCGATGTGGCGCTGGACCGTGGCGCCCGAGGACGCGCCCGACGCGGCGCAGTACCTGGACCTGGAGTTCACTCGCGGCGACGTGACCGCGATCGACGGGGTCGCGCTGAGCCCGGCCGAGGTGCTGACGAAGCTGAACGAGATCGGTGGCAAGCACGGCGTCGGACGCCTCGACCTGGTCGAGAACCGCTACGTCGGCATGAAGTCGCGCGGCTGCTACGAGACGCCGGGCGGCACCATCCTGCTGAAGGCGCACCGCGGCATCGAGTCGATCACGCTCGACCGCGAGGTGGCCCACCTGAAGGACGACCTGATGCCGCGCTACGCGAGCCTGATCTACAACGGCTACTGGTGGAGCCCCGAGCGCCGCGCGCTGCAGGTGCTGATCGACCACACGCAGGGCAACGTCAACGGCTTCGTGCGGCTCAAGCTGTACAAGGGCGGCGTGACGGTGGTGGCGCGCGACTCGAAGGACACGCTGTTCGACCAGAACATCGCGACCTTCGACGACGACGGCGGCGCCTACGACCAGGCCGACGCGGGCGGCTTCATCAAGCTCAACGCGCTCCGGATGCGGATCGCGGAGACGGCGAGGCGCATGCGGTCATGAACACGGATCGCGGATCGAGGACCCACCCCTTCCGTGGGACGATCGCGGTCCATCCTTCATTCACGAAGACGTTCCCATGATCTCGTGGCTCGACCATTCCGCCTTTCTCGCCTACGCGATCGCCTGCGTGGTGCTGTCCGGCAACCTGATGTTCCTGTGGTTCTACAGCGCCCGGGTGCGCTCGAACGGCAAGACGGCGATGAACGAGGAGGACGCGGTGCAGTTCAAGGCCACGCTCGTCCCGACCGATCCACCGGCTGTCGCCCGCGTGCTGCGCGCGCACGACAACGCGCAGGCCAGCACCTATCCGTTCCTGTTCCTCGGCCTGACGTTCGTGCTCGCCGGCGGCGGCGCCACGGTGGCCGCCGTGCTGTTCACCGTGTTCACGGTCGCGCGCCTGCTGCACACGGTCGCGTATCTCAAGGCCTGGCAGCCGTGGCGGACCGCGTTCTTCCTGACCGGCGCGCTGTGCATCTTCGCGCTGATGATCGGCATCGTGTGGCTGGTGCTCCGTGCCGGATGATCACCCGCACCGGTGACCCCGGTACTCGACGGAACCGCCGTCCGGCCGGTCGTATCTGAGCCGCTTCGAGTCCGGACTCGAAGCAGCACGACACCAGGCGTGCCGGCGACGAGCTTCTGGAAGATCGAATTGCGACATCGGAAGACGCGTCGCGCGATCGTCGAGGCGGGGTTCGCGATCCTCGATCCGCAACTGGGTCGCCACGCGTATGCCGTGGGGAACGGTCTGACCATCGCCGACGCCGCCTTGTTCTACGTCGAGCGTTGGGCAGAGCCGCAGGGAATCACACTGCCGATCAACGTCGCTGGCCATCTTGCACGAATGCAGGCGCGCCCGGCGGTACGCAAGGTGCGGCAGCTCTGGGGCGAAAGCTGAGGTTCGGACCGATCGGGAGAACCGGACCACGGCTCATGACGACGAGCATGGCAACGTTTTTCAAGTTCGCTCACGCCGAGGCACACCGATGCGAACACGGTCGGACTCGGAGGCAGCCGGCACGAGCGCTCTCAGACCTTCACGAACTCGGCAAAGGCCAGCGGTCCGCCCGGCACTGCCGCCAGGGTTCCTCCGCCGCCGAGCGTGCCCAGATCGACCGGATGCATCCCGAGGGCCTCGATCAACGCGTGCACCTGCGCCTTCGCGTCGGCGTCGTCGCCCGAGTAGAACAGCACGCGCCGGCCGCCGTGCGTCTCGGGCTCGGGCAGGCTATTCACCGACAGATGGTTGAACGCCTTGACCAGGCGCGCCCCCTGAGCGAGGTCCCGGACCACCTCGCTCGACGTCCGCCCGCCGGTGTCGACCAGCCGGGCGCCGTGGGCGGCGAACGGATTGGCCGGGTCGTGGGCATCCGGCGAATCGGGGTCGATCATCTCGAGCGGATTGGTGGCGTCGACGACGATGCGGCCGCCCCAGTCGGGCAGACCCGCCAGCGCGGCGGGCACGTCCAGCCACGCCATCGCCAGGACCACCATCTCGCAGCGCGCCGCCTCGTCGACGTCGACGGCGCGGATCGACGGGCCGAGCTCGGCGATCAACGGCGCGAGCGATGCCGGACCGCGGCGGTTGGCGATGACGGCGGGCAACCGCTTGTTCGCGAGCGCCCGCGCCAGATGGCTGCCGAGCCCGCCGGCGCCGATGATGCCGATGTTCATGTCGATTCCTCGTTGTGTCGTCGTCGCGGAGCTTGCCACGTGACGCCGCACGGACGGTGCTGCCTGGCGAGACGGCCTGCGTCTCGCGATGAGCGATCCGCGGTCCGCGACGCGTGAAGCTCGAGAGCCGCAAGCCGCAAGCCTCGAGCCGTGAGCCTCGAGCCGTGAGTCCCCCGCGACACGCGACCGCGAGCGGAAGCAGCGGCAATCGGCCCGCAACGAGCAGCGAGCTGCAAGCAGCGAGCGGCAATCAGCACGCGACGAGCAGCGAGCAGCGAGCAGCGAGCAGCGGACGCTAGACGATCAGCGGCTCGGTCTCGAGCGCGACCGCATAGCGCGCCGTCACGCTCGCCTTGATGGCATCGGCCAGCGCGAGGAGCTCGGCGCCGCTCGCGCCGCCGCGGTTGACGAGCACCAGCGCCTGCCGGTCGTGGACCGCGGCGCGGCCGTTCGAACCGGGCAGAGACCGGCCGCGCCAGCCGCAGCGGTCGATCATCCAGCCGGCCGCGAGCTTGAAGCGGCCCTCGCCGTCCGGGTGGCCGACGAACTCGGGATCGGCTGCTCGCAGGCGGGCGTAGCGATCGGCGTC
>CAHJXF010000015.1 GCA_903644065.1 Betaproteobacteria bacterium | reverse complement strand
CGCGGCCGGCCTCGGCCTGGCCGCGGTCGCCGCCGCGACCGGCTACGGCGCGCTGCTCCACGCGCTGACCGACGCGGTCAACCCGTTCGTCGACTCCGCGGTGCTCGCGCTGTCGATCCTCGCGCAACTGCTGATGGTGGCGCGGAAGATCGAGACCTGGCCGGTGTGGATCGCCGTCGACTGCATCGCGGTCCCGCTCTACGCGTCGAAGGGCCTGTGGCTGACCGCGGCGGTCTATGCGTTCTTTCTGGTGCTGGTCGTGATGGGCTGGGTGCGCTGGTCGCGACTCATCGGTCGGGAAGCGATCGGGTCGCCGGCATGAGCGCGGTGGAGCCCGGACCGACTTGCGAGCTCGACGCGTATCCGCTGCCGTCGCGTCTCGCGCCGCACACGTTCGCCGGCGACGGACCGGCGCGCTTCGAGGACCGCGGGGTCGCGCGGATCGGCGTGGTGGGCGGTGAGAGTACCGGCAAGAGCACGCTGGTGGCCGCGCTCAGCGCCCGGTACGAGGAGCCGAGCGTGGCCGAGTACGGCCGCACGCTGTGGGAGGCGCAGGGCGGTCACGTCAGCTACGACGACCTGCGACTGATCGGACGTCGTCACGTCGCCGACGAGGAGGCCGCGGTCCGGGCGGCGAAGCGCTGCGTGTTCGTCGACACGACGCCGCTGACCACGCTCTGGTACAGCATCGACGGCTACGGCCAGGCCGACGCCGAACTCGTCGAGCTGGCCTTTCGTCCCTACGACCTGACGCTGGTGTGCGCGCCCGACTTCGCGTTCGTGCAGGACGGCAGCCGCTCGTCGGAGGACTTCCGGTTGCGGCACGATCGCTGGATCCGCGCGGTGCTCCGCGCCCGCGGCGCCGACTACGTCGACGTGCGCGGCTCCGTCGCGGCGCGCCTCGCCCAGGTCGCCGCGCTGATCGACCCGCTGTTCGCGACGCCTTGAGCGGCGCGCCGCCCGCGTGGTGAGTCCTCCGGCGTCGTTCACTTTCCCGGTGAGGGTGTACTACGAGGACACCGACACCGGCGGCATCGTGTTCTACGCCAACTACCTCAAGTTCTTCGAGCGGGCCCGCAGCGAGTGGCTGCGCACCGGCGTCCCGGGACACGCCGGCGTATCGCAGCAGCAGGTCGCCGATGCGCTCGGCCTGATGTTCGTGGTGCGGTCGACGGCGGTCGAGTACCGGCGACCCGCGCGGCTGGACGACATGCTGCGCGTCGTGTCGACGGTCGAGCGGGTGGGGCGCGTGGGCATCGACTTCCACCAGGCCGCCTACCTCGATCCCCCGACGGTCGCTTCGGCGTCGGCATCTGCCTCTGCCTTTGCCTCCGCGACTGCGACTGCCCCTCTTCGCGCGACGGGGGACGCCGAGCCGCCGCAGTCGATCCTCGTCGCGGTGGGCCGCATCAAGGTGGGCTGCGTGTCGCGCGACACGTTGAAGCCGAGCCCGATTCCCGACGCGATCCGCCTGATCTTCTGTGACCGGTAATCCGGATGCCGACTTCGCGCGTTGCACACGCTGGGTCCCGTCATCGTCGCCGCCGGCGTTGAACCTCTCGCGGTCGGCCGGGTCGATCGTCCCGTCCCGCTCAGAGCCCGCTTAGAGCCCGCTCAGAGCCCGCTCAGAGCCCGCTCAGAGCCCGCTTCGAGCCCGCTTCGAGCCCGCTTCGAGCCCGCTTCGAGCCGGTTTCCAGTCCGTTTCGAGCTCGTCCGGCGAGCGGCCGGTCGTGCAGCCTCCCCCTCTCTTCGAACCCGCGACGCCCCGCCGATGAACGCCACGCAGGACATGTCGATCCTCTCGCTCGTGACCAACGCGAGCCTGCTCGTGCAGATCGTGCTGGCGCTGCTGCTGCTGGTCTCGCTGATGAGCTGGACGTACATCTTCGCCAAGTATTTCGAAGTCAAGAACGCCCAGCGCCAGACCGAGCGCTTCGAGGAGGACTTCTGGTCCGGCGGCGATCTCGACGACCTCTACGCACGGGTCAACAACCGTCGCGCGCAGGTCGGTGCGCTGGGCCGCGTGTTCGAGGCCGGCATGCGCGAATTCCTCAAGTTCCGCCAGCAGAAGAGCGACAGCCTGGGCGCCAAGACCGACCTGCAGCTCGACGCCGCCCGCCGCGCGATGCGGGCCGCGTTCCAGCGCGAGATGGACGGGCTCGAAGCGCACCTGTCGTTTCTCGCGTCGGTGGGCTCGGTGAGTCCCTACGTCGGCCTGTTCGGCACCGTGTGGGGGATCATGAACGCGTTCCGCAGCCTGGCCAACGTGCAGGCGGCCACGCTCGCCCACGTGGCACCGGGGATCGCCGAGGCGCTGGTGGCGACCGCCATCGGCCTGTTCGCGGCCATCCCGGCGGTCATCGCGTACAACCGCTTCATCCACGAGACCGATCGGCTCGCGGTGCGCTTCGAGAACTTCGTCGAGGAGTTCTCGAACATCCTGCAGAGGCAGGCGCGATGAGCCGCGTCGGGGAGCGGCGCTAGATGGCCGGCTCGGTCTCGCGCGGGTCGCAGCTGCGCGGCGGTCGCGGCCGCCGGGCGATGAGCGACATCAACGTCGTGCCGTACATCGACGTGATGCTGGTGCTGCTGATCATCTTCATGGTGGCCGCGCCGCTGACGACGCCGGGCAGCATCGACCTGCCCAGCGTGGCCAAGAGCCAGCAGGCGAAGGAGACGCCGATCAGCGTCGAGGTCAAGGCCGACAAGGGCGTCAAGGTCAGGGACACGAAGAGTGGCAGCGAACGCACGGCGTCGATGAAGGAAGTGGGCGCGATCGTGCAGCAGATGCAGGCGGGAGATGCGACCCGGCCGGTCGTCATCTCGGCCGACAAGACGGTCGAGTACGACGCCGTCCTGCAGATCATGGACGGGCTGAAGCAGCAGGGCATCGCGCGCGTCGGGCTCGCCGTGAAACCGAGGACCTGACGCGATGAGCGCCGCTGTCGACCTGGCTCGTCCCTATGCGGTGCCGCAGGCGTCCGGACGCAGCGGGGCGATCGTGCTCGCCGTGCTGATGCACCTGCTGCTCGGCGGTTTGTTGTTCTTCGGCATCCGCTGGCAGAGCAGCCCGCCCGAGACCATCCAGGCGGAACTGTGGAGCGCGGTGCCGCAGGTGGCGGCGCCGGCGCCGCGACCGGTGCCGCCGCCCCCGCGCGTGGAGGTGCCGACCCCGCAGCCGCGCATCGCGCCGGAGCCGCCGGAACCCAAGGCGGACATCGTCGAGGCGCCGGTCAAGATCGAGCCGCCGAAGAAGAAGAAGGAGCCGGTCAAGGTCGACGAGGTCAAGCCGGTGGTCAAGCCGCAGCCGAAACCGCAGCCGAAACCGCAGCCGCCGCCGACGGTCCCGCCGAAGGTCAACGCCGAGCTGCTCAAGCTGCAGCAGCAGGCGGCGGTCGAGGCGCCGCAACGTCCGCCGTCCGACCTCGCGAGCATCATGGCGTCGGCCAGCGACGGGGTCGGCAAGGATCGGCAGACCAGCGGTCCGCGCGGGTCCGACAGCTACAAGGCCCGTCTCGTCACGGCGATCCGCTCGCAGATGCGCTACCCGGGCACGTCGCCGGGCAATCCGGTGGCCTCGCTGCGCATCGAGCAGCTGCCGAACGGCGAGGTCACCAGCGTCACGCTGGTCAGGTCGAGCGGCGTGCCGGCGTTCGACGCGGCCGTGGAACGCGCCATCCGCGCCGCGTCGCCGCTGCCGCGCGACGAGCACGGCAAGGTCGAACGCGACCTGAGCCTCGACTACAACATGTACGAGAAGTGAACGTCTCGCTTCGAGCCGCTCGCCCACATTCCCCATGACGATGACCCTTTCGATAACGCGACGAACGCTCCTGCGGGCGACCATGGCGGCGCTGGCTGTCGCGGCGACCGGGATCGCCGAAGCCCAGCTCAAGTTCGAGATCTCCGGGTCGGGCGCGGTCCAGATCCCGATCGCGATCGCCAACTTCTCGCTCAACGCCAGCCTGCCGCAGGACCTGTCGCAGGTGGTGCGCGACGACCTCGCCCGCAGCGGCTACTTCAAGACCGTCGACCCGGGCGCCACGCCGCTGTCCGACACGGCGGTCGTCAACTTCGGCGAGTGGAAGGGCCGCGGCGCGGACGCGGTCGTGGTCGGCAGCGCGTCGCGTCTGGCCGATGGCCGCCTCGACGTCCGCTTCAAGCTCTACGACACCGGTCGACAGGTGGACCTGGGCGGCCTCGCGCTGACCTCCACGCAGGCCAACCTGCGACAGTCGGCCCATCGCATCGCCGACTACGTGTACGAGAAGCTGACCGGCGACCGGGGCGTGTTCTCCACCCGCATCGCTTACGTGTTGAAGCAGGGAGCGCAGCGCTACCAGCTGCAGGTCGCCGACGCCGACGGCTTCAATCCGCAGGATGCGCTGGTCTCGCGCGAGCCGATCATCTCGCCGGCCTGGTCGCCCGACGGCTCGAAGATCGCCTACGTGTCGTTCGAGGCGCGGAAACCGGTCATCTACGTGCATTCGGTGGCGTCGGGCCAGCGCGTGCCGGTCGCCAACTTCAAGGGCAGCAACAGCGCGCCGTCGTGGTCGCCCGACGGGCGCCAGCTGGCCGTGACGCTGACCCGCGACGGCAACTCGCAGGTCTACCTGATCAACGCCGACGGCTCCAGCGCGCGCCGCGTTACGCAGTCGAGCGGCATCGACACCGAAGCGGTGTTCTCGGCCGACGGGCAGAGCCTCTACTTCACCAGCGATCGGGGCGGCGGTCCGCAGATCTACCGCACGTCGGTCGGGGGCGGCGATGCCCAGCGCGTGACGTTCAAGGGCGACTACAACATCAGCCCGCGAGTGTCGCCGGACGGCAAGTCGCTGGCCTACATCTCGCGCCGCGGCGGCCGCTTCCAGGTCTATGCGCTCGACCTCGCGTCGGGCCAGGAGACGCCGCTCACCGACTCGTCGAAGGACGAGTCGCCGAGCTTCGCGCCGAACGGCAAGCTGATCGTCTACGCCACCGAGCTCGGGGGTCGCGGCGTGCTGGCGATGGTGTCGTCGGACGGCCGGATCAAGCAGCGCATCACGACCGGCCAGGGCGGCGACGTCCGCGAGCCCACCTGGGGACCGTTCCTGCCGTGATCGCGCGGCCCGTCGATCCGATGGGGCGTGGCCGCTGGACCACAGGGCCGGAGTCGGTCGAAGTCCGATTCACATGCAGCGGTCGTTCTGCCATATAAGCTCGTGTCATTTCGCTGGTCACCAATCCCCCTCCAAGGAGTAACCCCATGAAGCTCGGCTATCGCTATGGCGTGATCGCAGCCACCCTCGTCGTCCTCGGCGCCTGCAGCAGCGGCACCAAGACCGACCTCGCCCCCGTCACCGACAGCTCGTCGAACAGCGGCCTGCCGGCAGCGGACTCGAACGGCGTCCGCACCGTCAACGCCGACTCGTCCGGCCTCGACCCGCAGGCCCGTTCGTTGATGCAGCAGAGCGTCTTCTTCGACTACGACAGCTTCGCGGTCAAGGACCAGTACCGCTCCACGATCGACGCCAACGGCAAGTATCTCGGCAGCAACCGCGCGCGGAAGGTGATCGTGCAGGGCAACACCGACGAGCGCGGCGGCAGCGAGTACAACCTCGCGCTCGGCCAGAAGCGCGCCGAGGCGGTCCGCAAGCAGCTGGCGCTGGTGGGCGTGCCCGAAGGCCAGATCGAGGCCGTCAGCCTGGGCAGCGAAAAGGCGCGCAATCCGGGCCACGACGAGTCGGCATGGGCCGAGAACCGCCGTGCCGACTTCGTCTATCAGGCGCAGTGATGCGGGCGGGTCCTGTCCGCACGAGGGGCCGTCGCTCGACGGCCCGCAGGCGCGGCTGGTCGGCGGTCGCGTCGACGGCGATGCTGCTGGCCACGATCGCAGGGCCGGCCTCGGCCGGCCTGTTCGACGATGACGAGGCGCGAAAGGCCATCCTCGACCTGCGCGCCAAGTCGGACGCCAACCAGCGCGACATCGCGTCGCAACTGGAACTGCAGCGGCGCAACCAGGCCGACACGCTGAACCAGATGGACGCGCTGCGGCAGGACATCGCGCGGCTGCGCGGCCAGATCGAGTCGCTGACCAACGACCTGACCAACGAACAGCGGCGCAACAAGGACTTCTACGTCGACCTCGACGGACGGCTGCGGAAGGTCGAGCCGCAGCAGACCACGGTGGACAACCAGACGGTCACCGTCGATCCCAACGAGGCGAAGACCTACGAGGCGGCGCTGGCGCAGTTCAAGAGCAGCGACTTCAAGGGCTCGATCGTGGCGTTCCAGACCTTCCTCACACGCTACCCGCAGTCGGCCTACGCCCCGGCGGCGCAGTACTGGATCGGCACCGGGTGGTACGCGCAGCGCGACTACAGGCAGGCGATCGCGGCGCAGCAACTGGTGGTGCGCACCTGGCCGACCAGCCCGCGGGCGGCGGATGCGATGCTGAACATCGCCAGCAGCCAGACCGACATGGCGGACAAGAAGGGCGCGCGGGCGACGCTCGAGAACCTGATCGCGCGCTACCCCGACGCGCCGGCGGCGGCGACGGCGCGCGAGCGCATCGTCACGTTGCGTTGAGGGTGACGACGACGGTGCCGTGGATGGCGCCGCGCATGACAAGCCGCGGCGCGTTTGACCGAGGCCGCGCGGCTTCCTATAATCGCGCTCCTTTGGGTCGTTAGCTCAGCTGGTAGAGCAGCGGACTTTTAATCCGTTGGTCGTGGGTTCGAATCCCGCACGGCCTACCAAGCCACCCCTCGGAGTTCCGGCAGCACCGCATTCAGCCTGCAGCACGCATCATCTCTGCAGCACCGTTTACCGTGGGTCGTTAGCTCAGTTGGTAGAGCAGCGGACTCTTAATCCGTAGGTCGAGTGTTCGAGCCACTCACGGCCCACCATTTAAATCAAGGGGTTAGCAGAGATGCTAACCCCTTTTGTTTTTCCGGGGTCACGCTGGGGTCACACCGTCGGATCGGGGGCATTGGGCTTCTCCTCGCAGCCCCGACTAACAAAGCATCGCCGCGGGACCACCGCGGTCCGGTGCCGTTCGAGATCCTATCCACGAAACTCGTCAGGAAGCGGACTCGCATCCTGGCGCCGCGTGATCGCCCACGCATCGAGGTCGCGATGCAGGTAACGCACCGCAGCGCCGAACCTGAAATATGGGATCTGACGACGCCCCGTCCTGTCCTGCTCGAGGAACTGCTTCGACACGCCGAGGTATGCAGCCGCCTCGACGGTCGAGATGTACGTCGTCCGTGGAGGGGCGGTGTCCATTGTCGCCATGAGCGTGACAACGTATTCGTCGAACGCGTGCTTAGGATCCCGCAGACTCGGCGTGATCGCCCGGCGTATTCACGCGACGAAACTGCTCGATCGCATTTTGGGCGATGGCGACTTCTTCTCGGGACCACGAAAAGATTCCGGCTTCCTTCGCCCGCTCAATTTCGGCAGGTGTCGGCCGATTCTTACGGGCCAGCGCCAGCTTGTCGACCGTCTCGCGGAACGACTCCTTCAGAACCTCGCATTGCGAGGACTTCCTGAAATACGTGAGAAGCTGCTTCTTCGTCGGTGCGAGGACCTCTGGGCTCCCTGCTTCAAGGATCTCAAGGAGAGCTGCCTTCTCCGGCGTCAGCGATTCGGGGTTCTTTTGGCCGGCATTGGTGACGTCGGTCAGGAACGCCTTAGCGTCCCACGTGCGGACGGACGAGATTGCTTTCGGGTGAGTCATGATCAGATGAAAGTTGTTTAAAGAGCTTTCATCGTCCAGCCAAAACGTCTGAGCGACCAAGCACTTCGCGAGTGCGATTGGATGGATCGCAACAACCTTTGTCAGAGATTATCGTCACGCTAATCATGGCGTTGCATTTGTCTCGTCAAACTATCCATCACGAGAATTCGTTCGGATTCCGGGTGGGTTGGCAGCTCGGATGAGGATCCCTGAGCGTTGCTTGACGCCTTCACTGCCGTCGCCATTCCACGCTCAGCTCCATCAATCGCTCGAACCTTTGTAGATGGCGTTCGAAGTCGACCAATTGCCCGTCGAGCGCACCTGTCACCTTGAGATCGTCGAGGCTGATCTGCCGTCGTCCTGTCAACGCCAGCCTGGCGACCAGCGCGTGGCACAGACGAACGATCTCCCGCGGCGAGAACGTCCGCATGACGTCGCAGTGGGCGATCGCCAGCTCGGTCTCGAGGTCCAGTTCCGGGAATCTCTCGGCCTCTTGCCGATACAGAGTCCTGACCAGCCGGCGCGCCGCCACGGCATCGAGCGGTGCGATGTCGAACTGCTGCATCCGAGAGCGCAACGGCGGGGCGATGTGCATCGCGTCGTTCGAGGTCAGAATCCAGATCACGTGACTGGTGTCGAGCTTGAGCGCGGGGAACGACAGGTCCGACCAGGAGCGCGCCGTCTCGCGTTCGAGAAGCGCGTAGAGCGCCTTGTCGGCTCGGTAGTACTCGCTGCCGCCGGCCTTGTCGATCTCGTCGAGCAATACCACCGGATTGATGTGATCGCCGTCGATCAGGCGGTCGAAGAGCCGCCCGGGTTGGGTGTTCGACCAGAATTCCGCGGATCCGGCCAGTGCGCTTGATGACTGCGCGGTCTCCATCGAGATCCGCATGAAGCTGGTGTCAAAGAACTTTGCCAGCTGCTCGGCGAAATAGGTCTTACCGCATCCCGGCGGCCCGTTCAACAGCAACGGCGGCATGGCGATACTCGACCCGTTACCGCGCTTCTCGGTCAACGTCAGCTCCGCTTCGACGACGTCGATCACGCGCGCGAAACTGGCGAAGGACTCGCGGAGCGAAGCGAGGGAAACTTTCCAGTTACGAGGGATGCCGTGCTTGCGGAACGAACCGCGCGCCGCGATGTGCTCGATCAACGCGATGCGGTTCTTCGTCTTGTCCCGATCGGCCGTCGCGACGGTTTTTGCCTTGGTGTACGTGTCGCGCAAGTCTTCCTGGTCGAACAGGCGTGCGAGGCCGGATTCGAGAAAGCTGAAGGGGTAGCCGAAAACCAGATCGTCACCAGGCTTGGCTGGCGGTTTGGGCTCGCGCTCCGCCGCCGCTTCCTGTGCATCGTGTTGCTCCTGTCGCCGCTGTCGGGCTTCCGCTTCCCTCGCGACCACCTCGACCATCATCGCGTTCATCACCGCCTTCGGCAACGTCAGCGACATGAACCATCGTGGTCCCAACTGATTGAATTGCTCGACCTGCTCATCCATGTTCCGTTCCTCTGCCGCGTCCCGAGACCCCTCGGTTGGCGACCATCGTCAGATCCGTTCGTACCGGTCCGCACCTCTGGGGCGCGGACCGGTGCGGCCTCGCGCCTCGATCAGCTCGCAGCGCCGGCTATCTGACGGACGAAGTAGGGACGGTTGCGCTTGTGGCCGATGTGCCCGTGGCGCTGGCCCCAGGGCTTCCTGCTCGACGCCATCGGGGCCTGCATCGCATACAGGTGGGTGTCCGACGACATGCGATCGGCGGCGGAGACGAGGTTGGCCTCCGGCGTGATTGGACTGCGGATCCCGACGTAGTCGGGAGCGGGGCTGGCGGTCACGGCATGCACGAGAGCAGCCAGCTGATCGTCCGTCAGCAGCGGCACCGCCTCCGTCGATTTGGTTGCCATGTCACGCAGGCGCGCAGCGGCCTGCATGATCAGATCCATACCGGAAAGCTTGTGACCGATGAGGATGCCGCGCGTCGACAGGGCGACGGCGCGGACCCCGTTCGCAAGCGTGGTCGATTCGTACTCGAGCGCCTTGCCGAGGTCGTGCAGGAGGGCTGCCATCAGCGCCGTGTCTGCATCGCAAGACGTTCGACCACTCGCGAGTTCCTGGCCGACGATGCGGGCCGTGTCGACGGAGTGATCGATGAGACCACCGGCGTAGCTGTGATGTCCGGTGAGCGAACCCTGCGCCGAAAGGAAGCGACTCAGAATTCCGTCGTCCCTGAAGATCTCGTCGAAGAGACGCTGGTACGGCGTCGACAACGCTTCGTAGATCTCGATGAACGCGAACATCGAGTCGTCGTTGTAGACCCACTCCGGCTTCGCCAGGTACAGCCACGAAACGTGGTCCGAAGGCTTGACGCGCCGGATTCTCCGAAGCATCACGATCCGCGCGCCGTTGTAGAAATCGAAGGTGCCTTCGGCGAAGATTGGTTGATTCACGAAGCGGTCCACGGCCTCTTGAGTCACGATCGTCGCTGGTACGGACTGCAACCAAGTCGAGAGATCGCAGTGCATGCGACGCAGGTCCGTCCTGGGGAAGCAGCGAGACAACCGGAAGAAGCTTGCGACGGGTTCGCGGTTGTCGGGCATCATCGGCCACACGGCCGCCGAACTGCTGTAGTACATGGTCGACGTAATCATCACGGTCCTTTTAGGATGAGAAAGTATTCGTAACGGATGACTTCCGATACAAAATACAATATATCCGATACGGACAAAACGTCAAAGTTTTTGAGAAACTGTCGCTACCGACCTGCAACGCATGATTCGCTGCAACCTGTCCACGCTGCTCGGCGCGAGGAAGCTGAAGATCACCGATGTGTTCAACGCGACGGGCATCTCGCGGTCGACGCTGTCGGGGCTTTACTACGAGCAGGCGACCCGCATTGACTTTAAGACCGTTGAGACCCTTTGCGGCTTTTTGGGCGTAGGGGTGGGTGAGTTGTTCACGCTCGTGCCAGAGTCGGCAGAGGATTCGTCGAAGTAGGTTTGGGTCTCACCACTACGAGTTCCGCCAACCCTCCCACAACGCCTGTCTGGAACAGCAGCGAGACGTGGGCTTGGACAAGGGCGTGGTTTCACATCTCCCCAGCCCACCACCCACCCACCACGCCTCTCGGGCGTCGATCAAGGATGGTTACGTATGGCTCCCAGCCGGGCGACCCAGTCTCTTGTTTGGGGCAGGGACGACATTCGGATCAGCAGACGCGGGCGATCCACATCGACGACGCTGATCGCTATGCGATGGTTGGTCGACTTGCCGTCGCCACGGATGTCGTACTCGGCGTTCCATTCGGTGATGTAGGAAAAGTCGAAAATCTTTTGCTTCTTGTCGCGTACCAGCAGAAGTTTTCGATTCGTGCGATCGAAGTAGAGCGACACAGCATTGTCTGAGAGCTTGAGGTCCGGGTCGAACGCGAGTCCTTCACGGCGGTTCAAGTCTGCAATCCATTGCTTCGCTCCGGCTGCTGCCTTGTTCGCCGCCTGGACAAGCAGCACGATCAACCCGATGACGAGCGCAATGGTAATGACGACGATGACCACGATCAATTGGTCCTGAACGAGAACGTCTGCGTGAATGCGGCGCCGTTATTCGTGCCGACGATCGACACGTTGTACGTCGTCGCGGCGGCCAGCGGTGCGTTCGGGTAGAACAGCGCTTCGTTGGCCTGCAGCAGATGGTTCGGATCGGTCGCCGACGTGAAAAGCGCGGCCGAGGCGATCGGTGTCGTGCTGCCGGCCGCCGTCACGTTGAACGCCTTGATCGCCAGGGTCTGTCCGGTGCGGACCCGGGCGTAGATCGGCGCGCCGAGCGGGCTCGCACTGTAGTCGCGGTTCGGGAACGGCTCTGGGTTCTCGTGACCGATGCCCTGCGGCGAGGTCGTCGTCACCGAGCCCTGGCACGGGTAGGTCGCCACGGCGTTCGAAGCGATGTCCTGCAGCGTCGAGAGGGTGCTGCCGAAGTCCGCCGTCAGCGCCAGCGTGCCGGGGCTGAGCGTCGCGATGCCGATGCCCATGTCGTAGAGACCCGAGCCGACCACCGACTTCAGGTGGTAGCCGGCCTGCAGCAGCAGGTTGACCGCATCCACCTGCGGCGACGTAGACGAGGCATTCGCCGGGGCGATGTCTTCGCCGATGGCCAGCGACCCGTAGCCGACGATGGCGGTGCGGTCCGACGGGTTCACGCCGGTGAAGCCATTCATATACGCGGCGTTCTCGACGTGGCCGTAGGCGTCGTTGTGGGCAGCGAAGTTGTTGCTCATGTAGTTGCTGTGGTTCTGCGCTGCGGTCTCGAGCTTGGTGTTCTGCGCGAGAAGACCGAAGCCGCAGGCGCCGCGGACCGCATTGATGCGGGTGTAGGCCGCGATGTGGTCCGTGCTGCCGGTGAAGGCCGGCACCGACGTGACCAGGTTGGCCGCAATCACCGTGGGTCCGGTCGGCGTCGTCGTCGGGGGCGGCGTCGTCGCGACCGGCGCGGACGAGCTGTCACCGCCACCGCTACCGCCGCAACCGGCGAGCGCCGTGCAGAGGACGATCACGCTGAGCTGAATTCTTCTGAGCAATCTAGTCACTGTCACCTCTTCTGATTATGAGATTGGATCTGCGGTACTTCAGCAAAAACCTTTTCTAGCCGGACGCCGACGCTTTGTAAAGCCACAGTTAATCAACCGTGGTTTCGAAGTCGGTAGGTCGACACGATCTGTCGATGAACAGCAAGGACGAGAGAATTCGCGGGGGACGACCGGTTGGCAGTCGCACCTTCGATCCGGCGCTGGCGTTGGCCTTTGGCGAGGTCGTCCGAGGTTTGCGGATCGAGCGTGGCATCGCGCAAGAGACGCTCGCCGCCGACTCGGATGTCGAACGCAGTTATTTTGGGCGACTCGAGCGAGGTCAAAGCGCTCCGTCGCTAGCCGTCCTTTTTCGCATCGCTGCTGCGTTGAAATGTCCTGCCGAGGAACTGGTCGTCGAGACGGAAAAGCGATGGCGTAAGCGTCTAAAGACTCTCAAACGCCGTTGATCGACGTTTCTCGTGTCGCGACTGTCACCATCTGTGTGTGCCACGCGGCACGTGCCAGCCCGACTCGCGGCATGCCGCGAGAGGACAAAGCGCGGACCCGCCTGCGACAGTCAGCTTCCGGCCAGCAGCGGACATTGAGGCGGCCCCGTCGAATATCGCCGAAGCTTGGGCGGCGGGATGTTTAGCGCTAAATAGGGCGATTAAAAGTGATCAGCTCGGGTATGGGACTGGCAATAGCAGCCATCTTCGTAATGACGTGCTTGCCTGATCGAGGTGAGCATGACTGGGCACCGCGTCTAGGCTCTGCCCGTGATGAAAAGAACGCAGAGCTTTGGCTGAGCGGCGCACGCGGCGCAAGAGCTGAGGCCCATGACATCGGGTAGTCCACCTCGCTACCGAGCAGACGCCCGCAATTGCACGTAGAAGACCGAAAAGTAGTTTGCAAATTTATATTCATTCGTTCTAGTTATTTGCGAGCCGGTCTAACCTAACGTCCGGTCTTGCCATGTCTGTCCTCTTTCTCTCCGGGAGTCCTTCCCTTCGCCCATCGCGTTCGAGCGCCTTGCTCGACCAAGTTGCGTCGCGTCTGATCGTTGCAGGGGTTGAGGTTCAACGCCTGTCAGTCTGGGACGTGCCGGCCGAGGACCTTATCTCGGTCAGGCAACACGGGCCCGCCGCGGTCGCGCTCCGCCATGCGGTCAATGCGAGCGACGCGATCGTCGTGGCGACTCCGGTTTACAACGCGTCCATCCCCGGGGGCCCTAAGGCGCTCTTCGACTTGCTGGCCGAGCGTTCGCTTGCGGGCAAGACGGTTCTGCCGCTCGCCAGCGGCGGTAGCGTCGGGCATCAGCTCGCGATCGAATACACCTTAAAGCCGGTCCTGTCGGCGCTTGGCGCACGGCATGTACTTTCCGGCGTGTTCGCCTGCGACGACGACGTGTCGTGGAGTGGTGATGCGCACCCGTTCCCACTTTTCAGGCCGGAGCTCACCGCGCGCCTGAATGCAGCGGTCGACATGCTCCTGTCGTTGCTGCCACCCGCGATCCATGCCGATCGAGCGACTGCGGCCTCGCGGGCGAACGGTGGTGTCGTCACGCATTCGCGCGAGAACGCGCCGGTCGATGTCGCGACCGTCTCCCATCCGGAGCGATGTAGCGCGTGACGCCCGTCACCTGAGCTGCATCCGCCGTCAAGGCGGTCGAACGCTGCACGGTCGCTGAAGCGACCCGAACCGGAGTCACCATGAACATGCTTTCTTCCTTCGCGGGAGCGTTGTCGACGCGCGCGCCCGCCTTCAACCCGAAAGCCCTGTTCCGCCGGCCGACGATCGGCGTGATAGCACTCGTGGCAGTCGCGCTGGTCGCGTGGTATTCGGCGCCGGCGTCCGCGACCGACGCGAAGACCGTGCGCATCGGTTATCAGAAGTACGGAACGCTTGTGATCTTGAAGGCGCGTGGCACGCTCGAGAAGCGGCTCGCGGCCGAAGGCGTCGACGTGAAGTGGACCGAATTCCCGGCCGGGCCGCAGTTGCTCGAAGGCTTGAACGTCGGCTCGATCGACTTCGGCACGGTCGGCGAAGCGCCGCCGATCTTTGCGCAGGCCGCGGGCGCCGACCTCGTTTACGTCGCGCACGAGCCGCCGTCGCCGGCCGCAGAAGCGCTGGTGGTGCCGAAGGACTCGGCGATCCGCAGCGTCGCCGACCTGAAGGGCAAGAAGGTCGCGCTCAACAAGGGCTCGAACGTCCACTACCTGCTGGTCAAGGTGCTCGAGGCCAACGGCCTGAAGTACGGCGACATCGAACCCATCTTCCTCGCGCCGGCCGATGCCCGTGCCGCGTTCGAGCGCGGCAGCGTCGACGCGTGGGCGATCTGGGATCCGTTCCTCGCCGCGGCGCAGAAGCAGATCAACGCACGCGTGCTCGCCGACGGGACCGGCGTCGTGAAAAACCATCAGTTCTATCTCGCGTCGCGGACCTTCGCGCAGCAGAGCCCGGCCCTCGTGCACGCCGTGCTCGACGAACTCGCGAAGATCGATGCGTGGGGGCAGAAGAATCCGGGCGAGGTCGCGGCTTTCCTGGCGCCGGCCATCGGTCTCGATCGCGACACCGTCGAACTCGCTACGCGCCGCTACAGCTTCGGCATCGTGCCGGTCAGCGACGCGGTGCTCGGCGAGCAGCAAAAGATCGCCGACGTCTTCACCGAACTGAAGCTCATCCCAAAGCGACTGGTCGTGCGCGATGCCGCACCACCCGCGACCTTCGCGGCCGGCGGGAGCGCGCCGCGCGCTTCGGCGTCGAACGTCGCGCCGGTCGCGGTCCGCTAATTTTTCCATCACGATCGATGAGGCCATCCATGGACGTCTTCTGGTTCATCCCCACGCACGGCGACTCCCGCTATCTCGGCACCGGCGAAGGCGCGCGCGTCGCGGACTTCGACTACTTCCGCCAGATCGCGGTCGCGGCCGACACGCTGGGCTATGAGGGTGTCCTCCTGCCGACCGGTCGCTCGTGCGAGGACGCGTGGGTCGTCGCGTCGAGCCTCATCGGCGCGACCCGCAAGCTCAAGTTCCTCGTCGCGATCCGTCCCGGCGTCAGCAGCCCGCAACTGACCGCGCGCATGGCCGCGACCTTCGACCGCTTGTCCGAAGGCCGACTGCTGATCAACGTCGTCACCGGGGGCGATGCAACCGAGCTCGAAGGCGACGGGGTCTTCGCGTCGCACGATCAGCGCTACGCGATCACGTCGGACTACCTGCACATCTGGCGCGGCATCCTCGAGGCGAGCCACGACGGTCGCGACTTCGACTTCATCGGTGCGCAGCTAAAGAGCAAGGGCGGCAAGAGCATCTATCCGCCGGTGCAGAAGCCGTATCCACCGCTATGGTTCGGCGGATCGTCCGAGGCCGCGCACGAGCTCGCCGCGGAACAGGTCGACACCTACCTGACGTGGGGCGAGCCGCCAGCCGCCGTCGGCGCAAAGATCGCCGACATGCGCGAGCGCGCCGCCGCCCGCGGTCGCACGCTGAAGTTCGGCATCCGCCTGCACGTGATCGTGCGCGAGACCGACGACGAGGCATGGCGCGATGCCGAGCGCCTGATCTCGCACCTCGACGACGAGACCGTGGCACGCGCGCAGTCGGCGTTCGCGAAGATGGACTCGGTCGGCCAGCAGCGCATGGCCGCACTGCACGGCCGCGGCGCGTCGCGCACCCGCGAAGCGCTCGAGGTAAGTCCCAACCTGTGGGCCGGCGTCGGACTCGTGCGTGGGGGCGCAGGCACCGCACTGGTTGGTGACGCGAAGACCGTGGCGGCTCGCATCGAGGAGTACCGCGACCTCGGTTGCGACACGTTCATCCTGTCCGGCTATCCGCATCTCGAGGAAGCCTATCGCACCGCCGAGCTGCTGTTTCCGCTGATCGGCAAGGGCAGGCAGGCTGCGAACACCGTGCTGACGGGGCCGTTCGGCGAGGTGATGGCCAACGGCGTCGTGCCGAAGGCGGCGCGCTCATGAGTCTCGCCATCGGCGAAGGCGAGCTGGTGTTCGGGCTCGCGCCGGTCGAGCAGGAGGTCGAGGCGCCCATGCGCTCGGCACCTCCGCGCGAAACGGTTGCTTTGCATGCGTGGTGGCCGTACGTCGCGAAGGCGATCGCGCCGTGGATCGTGCCGCTGTTGATCATCGGCGCGTGGCAGGCCACGGCCAGCCTCGGCTGGCTGTCGTCGCGCATCCTGCCGGCACCGTCGGCCGTCCTCGACGCGGCGTGGTCGCTCGCGCAAACCGGCGAGTTGTGGCGGCACGTTCGCGTATCGACCGCGCGAGCGCTCACCGGCTTCGCCATCGGCGGCGGTCTCGGCCTGCTGCTCGGCCTCGTCACCGGATCGTCGCGTCGCGCCGAGCTGCTGCTCGACACGAGCATCCAGATGCTGCGCAACATTCCGCCGCTCGCGCTGATCCCGCTCGTCATCCTGTGGTTCGGCATCGACGAGGAAGCCAAGCTCTTCCTGATCGCGTTCGGCGTGTTCTTCTCGTTGTACATCAACACCTATCACGGCATCCGCTCGGTCGACCCCGCGCTGGTCGAGATGGCGAAGGCGTACGGCCTCAAGGGGTTCGCGCTGCAGCGCCACGTGATCTTGCCCGGCGCGCTGCCGTCGATCCTGGTGGGCGTGCGTTACGCGCTCGGTTTCATGTGGGTGATCCTGATCGTGGCCGAGACCGTGTCGGCTTCGTCGGGCATCGGCTACATGACGATGAACGCGCGCGAATTCCTGCAGACCGACGTGGTGCTGGTCGGCATCCTGCTCTACGCCTTGCTCGGCAAGGTCGCCGATCTCGCGGCACGCGGACTCGAACGCTGGTGGCTTCGCTGGAACCCCGGCTACCGCTCGGCATGAACGCCTCTCAATTGAAAAAGCCATGGCCCTGAACCTCGCACACCCGATGCCGACGCCGCCCACGGAGTGGAAGGTGCACGGCCGCTTCCCATCACCGTCGGATCCGCACGCGGTCGCCGACGAGATCGCGAACGAGCTCGCGTTGACCGCGGTCTCGCGCGATGCACAGGGCGGCCATGCGCAGCGCGAGCGCGAGCGCTTGCGTGCGAGCGGCCTGCTGTCGCAGTCGATCCCGATCGAGTTCGGCGGTGCGGGCGGAAACTGGTTCGACGTCTTTCGCGTCGTGCGTCGCATCGCGGAGACCGATAGCGCGGTGGCGCATCTGCTCGGCTTCCATCACCTGCAGGTCGCGAGCCTGCAGTTGTATGCCAATGCGCAGCAACGCAAGACGCTGCTGGAACGGACCGTCGAGCACGGCCTGTTCTGGGGCAATGCGCTGAACCCGATCGATCGACGTGTGATCGCGACCGAGACCGACGGCGGGTTCGACATCGACGGCATCAAGAGCTTCTGCTCCGGCTCGGTCGGTTCGGACTTCCTCACGTTCTCCGCGTGGCATGCCGCCACGCAGTCGAACCTGATCGCGGTCGTGCCGACGCAGCGCGTCGGTGTCACGGTCGAAGGCGATTGGGATGCGTTCGGCCAGCGCCAGACCGACAGCGGAACCGTCACGTTCAACCATGTCCGCTTGCATGCCGATGAGCTGCTGCTGAAGCCGGGTACCCAACAGAATGCGTTCCAGACGATGCGCTCGTGCGTGGCGCAGCTGTCGATGACCAACCTCTATCTCGGCATCGCGCGCGGCGCATTGCAGGCGGCCATCGCGTACACGAAGGACATCGCGCGACCGTGGCAGGCGTCCGGAGTCGCGCGGTCGGCCGACGACCCGTTCATCCAGCAACGCTACGGCGACCTGCATCTGCGCGTGAAGCCGGCGACCTTGCTCGCCGACCAGGCGGCGCAGGCCCTCGATCAGGCGTTCACGTTCGGCCATGCGTTGACCTTCGAGGAACGTGCAGAGGTCGCGATCGCCGTGGCCGAGGCCAAGGTGCTGTCGCACCGGGCCGCGCTCGCAGTCACGAGCGAGCTGTTCGACAACCTCGGTGCGCGCGCCACGTCGGCGCGATACGGCTTCGATCGCTTCTGGCGCAACGCCCGCACGCACACGCTGCACGATCCGATCGACTACAAGGTGCGCGACATCGGTCGCTGGGCGATCGAAGGCCGCGCGCCGGAACCTTCGCCCTATTCATGATCGATCGCACTCCTCTGATTCGCCTCGCTTCCGTCTCGAAGCGCTTCACCGTCCCCGGTCGCCGCGTGCCGTTCCAGGCAGTCGACGACGTGTCGCTCGACATCGGCGCCGGCGAGCGCTTCGGCATCATCGGCAGTTCCGGCGCCGGCAAGTCGACGCTGCTGCGCCTCATCAACCTGCTCGAGAAGCCCGATGCGGGCCGGGTGCAGGTGGGTGGCAAGGAACTGACGACGCTGTCGCGCCGCGACTTGCGCGCAGCACGCAGCGGCATCGGGATGATCTTCCAGCAGTTCAACCTGCTGCAGAACGCGACCGTGCACGACAACGTCGCGTTCCCGTTGTCGATCCAGCGTCCGCGGCTGGCGCGCGCCGACATCCTCGCGCGCGTTCTCGAGTGCCTGGCCGTGGTGGGACTGACCGAGAAGGCGTCGAGCTATCCGGCACAGCTGTCCGGCGGCCAGAAACAGCGCGTCGCGATCGCGCGGGCGCTCGCGACGCGACCGGCCGTGATGCTGTGCGACGAGCCGACGTCGGCGCTCGACTCCGAGACCACGCGCTCGGTGCTCGACGTGCTCGCCGACATCAATCGTCGACTGGGTGTGACGCTGGTCGTCGTCACGCACGAATTGTCGGTCGCCCGCACGCTGTGCGAGCGCGTCGCGGTGATGGCCGACGGACGCATCGTCGAGGACCTCGTGCTCGATCGATCGGGCGATCGACTCGAGACAGCGATCTCGCGCGCCAATCGACGTGGCGCGCTGGCGCCGGCGCCTTCCATCGAGGGCGCGCTGCCGGTCGAAGCGCGTCCCGTGCAACGCGTCGAGGCACCCACCCAGCGTCGCGTGGGCGGTCTTCCGTTACCGCAAAGGTCTGTCCATGTCTGATCGCCTCGCGAACCTGCTGGTGTTGTGGCCGGAGCTCGTCACCGCGGTCGGCCAGACGGCGCTCATGGTCGGCGTCTGCATCGGCAGCGCGATCCTGATCGGCGGGCCGGTCGGCGTCGTGCTGTTCCTGACCGGCCCGCGCCAATCGCTCGAGCATCGCATCCTGCACGGCGTCCTCGGCTGGCTCGTGAACACCGTCCGGTCCTTCCCTTTCATCATCCTGCTGGTTGCGCTGGTGCCGTTCACGCGTGTCGTCGCGGGCACGTCGATCGGACCACTGGCGGCGGCGGTGCCGCTGTCGTTCGCAGCCATCCCGTACTTCGCTCGCCTCGTCGAGCAGAGCCTGCGCGAGGTGCCGCGCGGCGAGATCGAGGCTGCTCATGCGATGGGCGCGAGCGAGTGGCAGATCGTGATTTACGTGCTGATTCGCGAAGCACGCTCGGGCCTCGTGCTCGCGTTGACCGTGCTGACCGTGAGCTTCCTGTCGTACTCGGCCGTGGCAGGCGTCGTGGGCGGCGGCGGCATTGGCGACCTCGCGATCCGCTACGGCTACTACCGCTTCCAGACCGACGTGATGATCGCGACCGTGGCGCTGCTGGTCGTCGTCGTGCAGGCCATCCAGTTCGCCGGCAACCGTTTCGCGCGCGCGATCGACAAGCGTTGACTTCCTTCCTCCGAGCCGTCCAGCGGCCGTCCCTTTCTCCTTCCTCCGTCAGGACCTCAAGATGAACCGTCGTGTTCTGCTGAACAGATTCTTCCGTGTCGCCGCTGCGCTCGCGCTCTCGGTGCCCCTCCTCGCGACGACAGCTTTCGCTGCCGATCCGAACAAGAAGGAAATCGTCTTCGGCGCGACCGCCGGTCCCTACGCAGACCAGATCCGGTACGGCATCGCGCCGATCCTCGAGAAGCAGGGCTACAAGGTCCGCATCGTCGAGTTCAACGACTACATCCAGCCGAACTTCGCGCTCGCCGAAGGCGCGCTCGATGCGAACGCGTTCCAGCACGAGGTCTACCTGAACAAGTTCGCGACCGAGAAGAAGCTCGCGATCGTCGAGCTCGTCAAGGTGCCGACCGCGCCGATCGCGATCTACAGCCACAAGCACAAGTCGCTGGCCGACGTGAAGGACGGCGCGACCGTCGCGCTGCCGAACGATCCGACCAACCAGGCGCGCGCGCTCGTCGTGCTCGACCGCAAGCTGGGCTGGATCAAGCTCAAGGAAGGCTACGACGCCATCCGCGTGTCCGAGCGCGACGTCGTCGCGAACCCGAGGAACCTCAAGCTCGTACCGCTCGAAGCCGCGCAGTTGCCGCGTGCGCTCGACGACACCGACTACGCGTTCATCAACGGCAATTTCGCCATCGCATCGGGCCTGAAGATCACCGAGGCGCTGGCGCTCGAGGACACCACGGCGACCTACCAGAACGTCGTCGCCGTGCGCACCGCGGACCTCGACCTGCCGTGGGTAAAGGAAATCGAGGCCGCGTACAAGTCGAAGGCGTTCCTCGACGTCACCAACAAGCGGTTCCCCGGCTTCGTGAAGACCGCGTACCAGCTGCAGCTCGAGCAGCTGCGCGCCGATCGTTGAGCCGACGATGATCCGCTTCAATGCCTTCGCGATGAACACGGTCGGGCACCAGTCGCCCGGGCTGTGGACGCATCCGCGCGACCAGTCGCATCGCTACACCGACATCGACTACTGGGTCGAGCTCGCGCAACTGCTCGAGAAGGGTCGTTTCGACGGCCTCTTCATCGCCGACGTGCTGGGCGTCTACGACGTCTACGACGGCAGTGCCGATGCGGCGATCCGGCACGCGGTGCAGGTGCCCGTCAACGATCCAATGCTGATCGTGCCGGCGATGGCCGCGGCGACGAAGCACCTCGGCTACGGCATCACGTTCTCGCTGACCTACGAACATCCGGTGCCGTTCGCGCGGCGCATGTCGACGCTCGATCACCTCACCAAGGGCCGGGTCGGCTGGAACATCGTCACCGGCTATCTCGACAGCGCGGCCCGCAACCTCGGCCTCGACCGGCAGCTCGGCCACGACGATCGCTATGACCTCGCCGACGAGTATCTCGACGTCGTCTACAAGCTGTGGGAGCACAGCTGGGAGGCCGACGCCGTGGTGCGCGAAAAGACGACCGGTGTCTACACGGATCCGTCGAAGGTCCATCGGATCGAACACGCCGGACAGCACTTCCGCGTGCCCGGCATCCACCTGTGCGAGCCGTCGCCGCAGAGGACGCCGGTGCTCTACCAGGCCGGGGCCTCGTCGCGCGGCCTCGAGTTCGCGGGCCGGCACGCCGAGTGCATCTTCATCAGCGCGCCGACGCAGGAGACGCTCAAGCGCGCGGTCGTCGGGATCCGCGATGCGGTCACGACCTCGGGTCGTCATCCGGACAGCGTGCTGATCTACGCGCAGGCGCTGATCGTGACCGGTGCGACGACCGCCGATGCACGAGCGAAGCTCGACGACTATCGGACCCACGTCGACATCGAGGCCGCGCTCGCGCTGCTGTCCGGCTGGACGGGCATCGACTTCTCGCGCTACGACCCGGACGCCGTCATCGCCTTCCTCGAGAACGACGCCGGTCGCAGCGCACTCGCGTCGTTCTCGAAGGCGGATCCGAATCGCCAGTGGACGGTCCGCGAAGCGGCGCAGTTCGTCGGGCTCGGTGGTCGTGGTCCCGTGCTGGTCGGCGCCCCGTCCGAGGTCGCCGACCAACTCGTGCAATGGCAGGCCGCGACCGGCCTCGACGGTTTCAACCTCACGTACGCGGTCGCCCACGAGACCTTCCACGACATCGTCGAGCGGATCGTCCCCGAGCTGCAGCACCGCGGCGTCTATCGCACCGACTACGACGACGGAACGCTGCGCCACAAGCTGTTCGCGAACGGCCCGCATCTGCCGGCGCTGCACGTCGGGCGCCGCAAGCACCTCGAGTCGGCGCGATCGGCCGTCGCGATCGATCCGTCCGCGCAGCCCGTCGCAGCCTGAACCCCATTCCAAGGAGTCCATTCGTGAAACGTCGCACCGCCCTCCATCTGTTGACCGGTGGCACCGCCGCTCTGGCGTTGCCGTCGGTCGCCCGTGCCGCGCCGCTGAAAGAAGTCCGTCTCGACTACGCCTACTACTCGCCGTCCAGCCTCGTAATCCGCCGCTTCGGGTGGCTCGACGAAGCGTTCGCGAAGGACGGCATCGCGGTGAAATGGGTCCTCAGCGCCGGCAGCAACCGGGCACTCGAGTATCTCAACGCGAACAGCATCGACATCGGTTCGTCGGCGGGCCTCGCGGCCGTGCTCGGCAAGGCCAACGGCAACCCGATCCGCACCCCGTACATCTTCTCGCGGCCGGAGTGGACGGCGCTGGTGGTCCGAAAGGACTCGCCGATCGACTCGCTCGTCGCGCTGAAGGAAAAGAAGGTCGCCGCCACCAACGGCACCGACCCCTACCTCTTCCTGCTGCGCGCGCTGCACACGGTGGGCCTGTCGAAGAACGACATCGAGCACGTGCCGTTGCAGCACGCAGACGGTCGCGCCGCCCTCGAACAGGGACGCGTCGACGCGTGGGCCGGTCTCGATCCGCTGATGGCCGCGAGCGAACTGGACAGTGGGTCGAAGCTGATCTACCGCAACGTCGCGTTCAACACCTACGGCTTCCTGAACGTCCGCGAGGACTTTCTGTCCGCGCAACCCGAGGCGGTCTCGCGCGTGATCAGCGTCTACGAGCGCGCGCGCAAGTGGATCATCGCCAACCCGACCGAGGCCGCGAAGATCCTCTCCGAAGAGGCCAAGGTCAGCCTGTCGGTGGCACTGCTGCAGATAAAGCTGCGGACCGACTTCAGCAACCCGCAACCGTCAAGCGAACACGTCAGGGCATTGCAGGCCGCTGCGCCGATCCTCGTGCAGGAGCGTCTCGTCAAGGCCGGAACCGATCTGGAAGGCGTCATCGCCGGGCTGATCGACACGCGCTTCGCGCTGGCGCTCACGTCGAGCGCATCGCGAAGCACGTGACATGAAGGCGGCGATCGACGGGGGGGCGGCGCGTGCCGTGTTCACGGACTTCTGGCACGAGGCGGGCAGTCGACCCTGCATCGCGGAGGCCGCATCGATCGACCACGACGAGGACGTGGTCCCGTCCGGCCGATGGCCGCATCGACTCCTCGGCCTCGCGCTGCCGATCACGGCGATCGTCGTCGCCGAGCTGGCGGCGCGTGTCGGATGGATCGCCCCGAACGTCTTCCCGTCACCGAGCGCGGTCGTCGACACGCTGCGCGACCTCGCTGCGCACGGACTGGCCGATCACATCGCGGCGAGCGTCGCGCGCGTGGCCATCGGCTTCGCCGCCGGCGCGGGCCTCGCGTTGCTGGCCGGCGCGC